>NZ_JBFAIA010000128.1:0-24251 GCF_040654455.1 Nonomuraea sp. NPDC050691 | reverse complement strand
CGGCGGCCTCGAAGTGCTCGTGCCGTACCAGGTGGACCAGCAGGCCACGCAGGGCGGCGAGGTCGCCCGCCGCGGCCCCGGCGGCGAGGGCCCTCCCGGCGCCGCCGGCGTCGCCGAGGTCGTCGAGCAGGCCGGCGAGGGTGAGGGCGGTGGCGGGCATCGCGTGCCTGAGGGCGTCGGCGGCACCGGCCAGGTCGCCCCGTCCATGCCGGGCGACGGCGATCCCGCGCCAGGCGGCCTCGGCGAGCCCGGGGTCGGCCGCTTCGGCGAGCCCGGGGTCGGCGGCCTCGGCGACGGGCCGCAGGCACAGCTCGGCGTGGGAGTGACGGCCTTCGCCCGACAGGAGCGCGCCCAGCGCGAGCCGCGCCCGGGCGGCCGTGGCCGCGTCGGCGCGCTCGGCGACGTGCCGGTGGAGCACCTCACCGGCCCGGCCCCCAAGCTCCCGCGCCACCTCCAGCACAAGCGCGTACGCCTTCCCCGGACCGGCCTCACCCCCCGAGCCGCCGCCAACGGCCGTGACCCCCTCCAGCCGCTGACCACGCCCGCCAAGGCCCCGTACCTCTGAGGGCTCCCCCTCCTCGGCACGACCGGCCGCCCCGCCGGACCGATCCCCGGCCCCGGCCGCCTCCACGGAGGCGGCAGGCGCGAGCACCGAAGGCGTCGAGCCGCCCAGCTCTCCCAGGGCCGCCAAGGCGCCGTCCACGTCGCCGGTCGCGGCCAGGGCCGCGGGGCGTTCCTCCGGAGTGGCCAGGCCGAGCCGCAGGCGGGCCACGACCGTCACGAGCGGGCTCCCGCCCAGTTCCGCCGCGCGTCGCCAGGCGGCACGGGCCCCCTCCTCGTCGCCGGCCTCGGCCAGCGCGTCGGCCCCGTCCAGCAGGATCTCGCCGGCGAGGTCCGGGTCCAGCTCGGCGGCCCGCCCGAACGCCGCCCGAGCCCCCGCCGGGTCCCCCGCCGCCGCCCGCGCCGCCCCGAGCACCCGGGCCGCCCACCCGGCGAGGTCCTCCGGTACGACACCCTCCGCCTCCTCCGCCGCCGCGAGGGCCGCCGCGAGGGCCGCCGCGGCCTCTCCCCCGTCGCGCTCTCCCCCGTCGCGCAGGAACACGGCCAGGTACAGCGGGGCCGCCTCCCCGGTCAGCGTGTCCAGCAGCTCACGCGCCTCCCCCACCCGCCCGAGCTCGGCCAGCACCCGGGCCAGCAGCATCGCGGTCTCCGACGCCTCACCAGGGTCCCCGGCCCCGGCCCCCGGCTCCCCGGCCGCCTCCTCCAGCGCCCGGGACAGGGTCTCGGCCGCCGCGTCGAGGTCGCCGAGCCGGTGCAGGGCCTGGCCCATGCCGGTCAGCGCCACGACCGCCGGCCCGCGGCTCTCGCCGGCCGCGCGCTCCCAGGCGGCCAGGGCGCCGCGCCAGTCCCCCGTCTCGCCCAGCAACGCGCCGAGCCGGCAGGCCGCCTGCTCCCGGTACTCCGGATGCCCGTGCTCCAGCAGGAGCGACAGGACCGCGCCGGCGTCGGTCGCCCGCCCGGCGCGCGCCCAGGCGTGCGCGCACTCCAGGCCGAGCAGCGCGGCCGTCGGCCCTCCGTCATCCGGGGACAGGGCGGCCATGGCGATCCCGGCGGCGGCCAGGTCACCGTCCAGCAGGCACCGCGCGTAACGACCGAGCACCGCCTCCTCGCTCGGCCCCCCGGCCGCGCCGGCGTCCTCCGGCACCAGGGCGAAGGCCGCACGGGCGCCCTCCAGGTCGTCCAGCCGGACCAGAGTCAGCCCCAGCAGCACCGCGTGCCGCGCCGCCGGCCCCTCCCCGCTCTCCCCGCTTTCCGCGATCATGCGCTCGTGCAGCCGGCACGCCGCCAGGAGATCCCCCTGCAGCTCGAACACCCGCAGCAACGCCCCCGCCGCCTCCGCCCGCAGCCCCCGGTGTCCCGCCTCCAGCGCCGCCTCGTACGCCCGGCGCGCCTCGGCCAGGCTCTCCGCCTGCCCGTCGATGAGCCCGCCCAGCGCGTACCCGACCCACGGGGCGAGCACCGGGTGCCCCTCCGCGCGGGCCCGGCGCAGCAGTTCGACCGCCTCCCCGTTCTCGCCGCGGCTCTCGAGGATCTCCCGGAAGACCAGCGCCGCGTACGACAACGCCAGCGGGTCCCCGGCACCGGCGGCCGTGAGGAACAGCTTGCCCGCCTCCGACACGTCGTAGCCGGTCGTGGCCAGCACCTGCGCGAGGACCGCCGTGGCGATCGCCGCCACCGCCGGGTCGGGGTGCGCCATGGCCGTCCGGTAGCCGATCAGCCCCTCCTCCCGGCCGAGCCGCTGGTGGTCGAGGATCGCCCGCAGCACCGGATGCGGCGCGGTCTCCCCGGCCGCCGGCGACCGCAGCAGGTGCAGCATGAACGCGGCCGTGAACCCGCCGACCACGTCGTCGCCCTCCGCCACGTACGACAGCAGCTCGTCGGCCTGGTCGAGATCCCCCTCGGCCAGCTCGAGCTGGGCGAGCGCGAGCATGGCGCGCACGGCCTGGGTGCCCGCGCCCGAGTCGGCGGCGCCGCGCAGCAGCCGCCGGGCCTCGTCCAGGCGGCCGTCCTGGAGGAGCGCGAGCGCGCCGTCGACGTCGCGCAGCGCCCGCTCCTCGACCGGGTCGGCGCGCGGCCGCTGCCGGGCGTCGTGGTCGAGTAGCAGCCCGGCCTTGAACGCGGCGTCCGGGTCGGGATGCCCGGCGATCGCCCCGGCCAGCTCGATGATCGGCTCGCGGCGCTCCGGGTGCTGCTCCAGCAGCATGCCGAGGAGCGTGGCGCTGACCGACGCCCACGGCGACTCCCCGGCGGCGAACACCGCCCGCAGCGCCGCCAGCGCCTCGTCCACCTCGCCCGCCTCGGTGTGGAGCTGCGCCATGCAGGCCCGCGCCTCGAGGGCGTAGTCCCGCTGCCCGCTGGCGATCACCCGCTCGAAGATCGCCCGCGTGGCCGCCATGTCGCCGAGCTGGGCGATGACCTTGGCCTGTTCGATGAGGGCGGGCAGGCGCACCTCGGGCCGGGGGTCCTCGGCCGCCCTGGCGTACGCCGCCACCGACTCCGTGTACTCGCCGAGGTCGACCAGCACCGCCCCGAGCAGCTTGTACGCCATGGTGAGGTGGTCCGGGTGGCCCACGGCGATGGCGTGCTCGCACGCCTCCCGGGCCGCGGCGAAGTCGCCCTCGTCGGCGTGGATCCGGTACAGCCGGAACGCCGACAGCGACACCACCTCGGGATCGCCGCAGATCAACAGCTCGCGGTAGTCCTCCTCGCTTTCCGCCCGCTCGTACAGCTCCCAGGGCGTGCGGGGGTCCGCCCACTCGAAGACGGGCAGTTCCAGCCGGTCGGCCAGCTCGGCCACCGAGGGACTGTCGCAGCGGCGGGCCCGCTCCAGCGCCTCGGTCGCGCCCGCGGCGTCGCCCAGCTCGGTCAGCACCAGGACGAGCGCCGTGTCGGCGAGCGCGGCGACCTCGAAGTCGGCGCCGTCGGAGGCGATGGTCAGCACCCGGTACGCCGCCGGCCACTCCCGGGCGGCGACCAGCATCATGCCCATGGCGATGGCCGAGCGCTGCCCGAACACCGGGTCGCCCGACTGGATCACCGACCGGTGGGCGGCCTCGGCGCCGTCGAGGTCGCCCTGCTCCTCCAGCAGGCACGCCAGCAGGTGGGACGCCTCGGGGTCGCCGGTGGCGGCGATCTGCCGGAACAGCACGGCGGCGCCGCCGAGATCCCCCTCTTCCCAGCGCTTCATGGCCGCGGCGAGCTGTTCTGACGTCATATCGACTCCCGAGTCACCCAATAAAGTGAAAAAACTACCCAGGTGTCACCCACGTCACAGGCGTTTCGGCCCAGCCGGTCGGCGAGATCGTCACGGCGCGGCATGTCTCGTGCACGCCGGGGTAGCAGAGGGCCCATGAGATCTCCGTGGGCGGTGGCCCTGCTCGGGGCCGGGCTGGCGCTGACCGCGGGCTGCGGCGTGGACACGGCCTCGCCCGCCCGCGCGGCGGTGCGTTTCCACACCGCCGTGGCGGCGCACCAGGAGGCGGCGGCCTGCGCCATGCTCACCCGCACGACCGCCGAGAAGCTGCCCGACCCGGACGAGACGTGCGCCCAGGCGCTGGCCGCGCTGAAGCTGGACTCGGGCGGCCGGGTCACCGGGATCGAGGTCTGGGGCGACGACGCCCTGGTGCGGATGGCGGGCGACACGGTGTTCCTGCACCAGTTCTCCGACGGCTGGCGGGTCACGGCCGCCGGGTGCGAGCCCAGGCACGACCTCCCCTACGACTGCGAGGTGGAGGACTGATGCGGGTGCTGTTCTGGCTCACGCTGACGCTGATCGCGGTCGGGCTGGTGTATTTCTTCGCGATCGGGCTGGCCCACCAGTGAGCGCGCCGGAGGGGGACGCATGAGGCGGATCAAGGACAACGCGCTGTCGCTGGCGTTCCTGGTGATGTTCCTGCTGGCGCTCGCCGGCCAGGCGTGGGCGGGGGCGACCCACTACAACGAGGAGCAGCTGGTCAACGGCCTCCAGGCCGTGTCGGTCTGGAAGTACGTGACCTCGTCGTCGTTCGCGGTGGACGTGGCGGAGAACTGGCAGTCGGAGTACCTCCAGTTCCTGCTGTTCATCACGCTGACCGTCTGGCTGGTCCAGAAGGGCTCGCCCGAGTCGAAGCAGCCGGGCGAGGAGGGCCCCGAGCCCGACCGCGAGCAGCTCGTCGGCGAGCACGCCGAGAAGGACTCGCCCCGCTGGGCCCGGGTCCGGGGGTTGCGGCTCTGGGTGTACAGCAACTCGCTCGGGCTGGTCATGGGGGCGATCTTCGTGCTGTCGTGGCTGGCGCAGTCGGTGGCGGGGCTGGCGGCCTACAACTCGGAGCGGATCACCGACCTGCGCGACCCGGTGAACTGGAGCTGGTACGTGACCTCGTCGGAGTTCTGGGACCGCTCGCTGCAGAACTGGCAGTCGGAGCTGCTGGCCGTGCTGTCGATGGTGGTGCTGTCCATCTACCTGCGCCAGCGGGGCTCACCCGAGTCCAAGCCGGTGGGCGCGCCGCACCACGCGACCAGCGTCGAGGGCTGACCCGTCACATCGGCGGGAAGGGCTCACCGGTGACGACCGCGACGACGCGGGTGCCGGGCGTGAAGCCGCCGCTCCGGGCCCGGGCCACGATCCCGAGGAGCATCTTGGCCACGTACACCTCCTCCACCCCGTGCCGGGCGGCGAACGCGCGCAGCTCCGGCGTCGTGCGGGCGTAGCCGCCGAAGTGGTGGTCGAGGTCGATCGACCAGTTGTCCCACACCCGCCCGTACGCCTCGCGCTGGAGCCGCGCCACCTCCGCCGCCAGGAACCCGGCGCCCTTCAGCACCGCGAACCCGAGCGCCCGCCGGCCCGCCGGCAGCCCCGCCGCGATGCCCGCCAGCGTGCCGCCCGTCCCGACGGGGCAGCAGACGACGTCGTAGGCCCCGCCGGTCGAGTCCTCGAACTCGGCCTCGATCTCCGGGGGCAGCTCGGCGCAGCCGCGCACGGCCGCCGCGTTGCTGCCGCCCTCCGGCAGGATCAGCACGTCGCCCCACCGCTCGCGCAGCGCCGCCTCCACCTCGGGCGTCTGCTTGCGCCGGTACGTGTCCCGGTCCAGGTACGTGAGCGTCATGCCGCGGGAGGCCGCGTGCGCCAGCGACGGGTTGAGCGGAAGCCGCTCCTCGCCCCGGATGACGCCGATCGTCGCGAACCCGTGGCGCAGCCCCGCCGCGGCGACCGCCCTGATGTGATTGGAGTAGGCGCCGCCGAAGGTCAGCACCCGCGGATGGCCGAGGTTGTACCTCAGCTTGCGGGCCTTGTTGTCGTCCCGCTTCAGGAAGACCCGGACAGAGCCGAGGCCTGTATCCAGCAGCTCCTTCACCCGCGCTAGTCTACGGTCGGGCCTTTGTTGAGGAGTGTTCGGTTATGCGCGTTGTTGAAGCTTTCCGCGCGGCGTTCGGCGCGGACCCGCGGACGGTCTGGCACGCGCCGGGCCGTGTCAACCTGATCGGTGAGCACACCGACTACAACGACGGATTCGTCCTGCCCTTCGCCGTGCCGTGGGGCGTCACGGCGGCCGTCACGCCGCGCGAGGACCACACGATCCGGCTGCTGTCCCTCCAGTCCGACGGCGAGCCGATCACGATCGAACGGCACGAGGACGCGCGCGGCTGGACCCGCTACGTCGTGGGCGTGCTCGCCATGCTGGCCGGCCGGCTGGGCGAGCCGGTGCCGGGCGCCGACATCGCGATCGACGGCGACGTGCCGCAGGGCGCCGGGCTCAGCTCCAGCGCCGCCCTGGAGGTCGCCGTCGCGTGCGCGCTCAACGACCTGCACGGCCTCGGCATGACGCCCATGGAGCTGGCCCTGCTCTCACAGCGGGCCGAGAACGACTTCGTCGGCATGCCGTGCGGCATCATGGACCAGGCCGCCTCGGCGCTGTGCGAGGAGGGCCACGCGCTGTTCCTCGACTGCCGCTCGCTCGGCTCCCGCTCCATCCCCCTCGACCTGGCCTCCCACGGGCTGCGCCTGCTCATCATCGACACGGGCGTCCACCACGAGCACGCGGGCGGCGAGTACGCCAAGCGGCGCGCCGAGTGCGAGTCGGCGGCCCGCAAGCTCGGCGTCGAGGCGCTGCGCGACGTCACCGACCTGGCCGGCGCGCTGGAGCGGCTGCAGGGCGACGAGCGCAAGCGCACCATGCACGTCGTCACGGAGAACCACCGGGTCGAGGCCCTGATCGGCCTGCTGCGGGCGGGCGCCGTCACGGAGATCGGCGCGCTGCTCAACGCCTCGCACCTGTCGCTGCGCGACCAGTACGAGGTGTCGTCGCCGGAGCTGGACGTCGCGGTCGAGGCGGCCGTGCGGGGCGGGGCCCGCGGGGCGCGCATGACGGGCGGCGGGTTCGGCGGCTCGGCGATCGCCCTGGTGGCGGAGGACCGTCTCGACAGCGTCCAGGAGAGCGTCGCCGCCGCGTACGCCGAGCGGGGCTGGCGGGCCCCGCGCTTCCTGCCCGCGGTCCCCAGTCCGGGCGCCCGCCGCCGCGCCTGACGCTCACAGGGACGGGAACTCCGGAGGGCGGCGCTCCAGGAAGGACGCGACGCCCTCCGCGAAGTCGGGCCGGTTGAAGCTGGCGACCATCTCGGTGAACGCGCTCGCGGCCGACTCGGCCAGCGTGACCTCCCAGTCGTGCCATACCTGCCGCTTGATCACCGCCATCGACGCGGGCGAGCTGTGCCCGGCCAGCTCCCGGGCGTACTCCTGGGCCTCGGCGAGCAGCCTCTCCCCCGGCACCGACCGGTTGACCAACCCCATCTCGTACGCCTCCCGGCCGGTGAAGACGCGGGCCGACAGCAGGACGTCCATGGCGCGCTGCTGGCCCATGAGCCGGGGCAGCACCCACGCCAGGCCGTACTCCGCGATCAGGCCGCGGCGCGCGAAGGCGGTGGTCCACTTGGCCTCGTCGGCGGTGAAGACCACGTCGCAGACGAGCGCGTGGACCATCCCGAGGCCGGCGCACGCGCCGTTGACCGCGGCGACGATCGGCTTGCCGATGGTCGTGGGGAACGTGTTCGGCCGCGGGTCGAGCTCCTCGTCGTGGCTGCCGTCGCGGATCTGGCCGAGCGTGCCGAAGTCGGCGCCCGCGCAGAAGCCCCGGCCCGCGCCGGTGACCACGATCGCCCGCACGGCCGGGTCCTTCGCGGCCTCCTCCAGCAGGTCGAAGTAGCGCCGCCCCATGGGGACCGTCCACGCGTTGAGCCGGTCGGGACGGTTGAAGGTCAGGGTCAGCACGCCCCGGTCGATGGAGGAGAGCACAAATTCTTCCATACGCAAACAGAACCATGTTCTATCCGCGGGCGGCAAGACAGGGTCAATTGTGGCGCACGAACGCCGGAGTGAGGGCCGGATTGTCGTAGTAGCGGTGGAACACCGGCGTCGTCCCGCCGGAGATCGGCGGCACGATCCACGACCAGTCCGCCGGGCAGACCCGTCCCGCCTTCTCCTCCCGCGCCAGGTGCGTGAGGAAACGCCGCGCCTCGGTGTGGTGGTCGGTCATCGTCACCCCCGCCTGCTCGAACGAGTGCAGCACCGCCACGTTCAGCTCCACCAGCGCGTGGTCGCGCCACAGCGACCGCTCGGTGGAGGTGTCGAGCCCGAGCCGGTCCGCCACCACCGGGAGCTGGTCGTAGCGGTCCACGTCGGCCAGGTTGCGGGCGCCGATCTCCGCACCCATGTACCAGCCGTTGAACGGCGCGCACGGGTAGCAGATCCCGCCGATCTCCAGGCACAGGTCGGAGATGGCCGGCACGGCGTGCCAGCGCAGCCCGAGGTCCTCGAACCACCGGTAGTGCGGGTGGACGACGGGCACCTCCAGGACCGCGTCGCCCGGCAGGGTGCACAGCAGCGGCCCGCCGCGCCCGGACCGCACGACCAGCGGCAGCACGTCGAACCGGCCGCCCGCGCCGCGCCAGCCCGACGCCCTGACCAGGTCCGTGAAGTCCGCCTGGCGTGGGTCGCCGACCACCCGTCCGTCGGCGGTGCGGTATCCGGCGTAGCGGATGAGCTGCTCGTTCAGCACCCGGGGCCCGGGCCGGCCGGGCACGTCCGGGGCGAACACCGTGATGGTGGGCCTGATCCGGCCACCGTTCGTGGCCTCGCGCAGGTGCTCCACGCATTCGATCGCCACGCCCTCGGCGCTGGTGACCTGCCGACGGTCGCGCACCCGCAGCGAGCGCCAGTAGAGGCGGCCGATGCAGCGGCTGCTGTTGCGCCAGGCCACCCGGGCACCGAACTCCAGCTCGGCGAAGGTGTGCGCGTAGGTACCGTATCGGGCGATGTCGGCGGCCACCTCGCGCAGCCGGGCGTGCGGGGGTCCCGCGGCGGGGTTCTCCGCGTGGAAGAGCCTGATGAAGCGCTCGGCCTCGCGGACGTCGATGGTCCGCTCGATGAGCGTCTGCACGGCGATCGAGTCGAAGGGACGGAGAGATCTGATCCAGGTACGCACGCAGAAACCAGCACTTCTCTCTCACGGAGCACCCCGCCGATTCCGGGTCGGCGGCACACTCCTGCCGGCGGCGCCCTCTCCACACCGCCCACACGGCCTGTCCGCGGCCGCCGCGTCCCGGTCTCCCGGGGCACGGCCACCCCATCCTGGCGGCTCACCCTGGCCTTGTCACGGCAAACGCCAGAAAGTGTGACCTTACCGCTACAAAGCGTGAACCTGTCGGTGGCGGCATCTACGCTCCTCGCTCATGAGCGACGACGAGAGCCGCACCGTACGCCTGACGGTCGAGGTCGCCGACTGCGGCGTCGCCGGCCTGGGGGACAAGGAGCTCGGCGAAGCCCCCGAGGCACCCGTCCAGTCCGCCGCGATCATCGAGGCGGAGAAGGGCTGGGTCACCCTTCACATCACCCATCAGTGGGGGCCGGCCGACTTCACCGTGACAGTCGCCGAGCGGGACCCCGGGGCCGATCTCGCCACTTACGTGGACATCGTGGAAGTCAGCTACGTGTCCGTGTCGGGCGAAGTGGAGCTGTCCGGCTTCACTACGACGCGCCCGTGACGTGTCCCCTTCCTCCTCTTCCGGCCGGGCCCGGGACCTACCGCATCCGGTATCACGTCAAGGGCATGGACATGGAGGGCACCCTCGACGCCGTCGATGACCACTACCTGCAGATATGGCCCGCACCCCTGGAGGACCCCGTCACCGTCAAAGCCACGAGTGACGCCTTCCAGTACTTTCTGGATCCGGAGAGGTTCAGGCGCGACCGCGGACTGTGAGCATGCGCCCGCCCTTGGCTTGTCTCTGTCCCGGTGGAACGCATCGCCGATCTCGTCGGCCACTCGGCGCCCACCACCCCGCAGACCGCCTACCGGCACCTGGATCGTCGGACGGCACCCGGTCCGGCCGGTCGTCGCCCACGGTGCCGGGATCATGAACCCAGCCACCAGGACCGGCGAGTCAGCCGGGTCGCGGCTCCCGGAAACGACTCAGGCCCCCGGTCCTAGAGCTAGGACCGGGGGCCTGAGATGCGCGTCCCTCAGGACTACGAAGCTCCCGCGATAGGACTCGAACCTATAACCTGCCGGTTAACAGCCGGCTGCTCTGCCGTTGAGCTACGCGGGATCGCTCGTTCGCGCTGATTGGCGGGCTTTTTGGCCCCTTCCGTTCGGCGCAGGACTAGATTAGCGCACTCCTGGAGTGCGTGTCGCATCGTCATCGGGGTAGGCCGGGTGTCAGCGGAGGTGCGAAATGCGATATCGAATGACATTCGCCGTCGGTATGGCCGTCGGGTACGTGCTCGGCAGCCGGGCCGGCCGCGAGCGGTATGAGCAGATCAAGAAGATGGCCCAGCGTGTGGCCGACGATCCGAGGGTCCAGGAGGCCGCGGGCGTCATGGGCGCGCAGGTGTCGAAGGTGGCCGGCGTGGCCCGCGACCGGGTCGGTGGAACGCTGCAGCAGAAGATCCCCTTCCTCGGCGGCCACGACCACGACACGGGCACCGGCTGGCCCGAGGACCCCACGATGCGGCAGAAGAAGCCCGACGAGACCGGCATCCCCTACTGACCGGCCGGGCGCGTCCCCGCGCGCACCGGCCACCGGACGGCCGGTCTCCCGGGGTTCGACGGGCGTGTGCGGCGGCCCCTGCAGGCCGCCCACGCGCCCGCCCCGGGCCTCTCCCCGGCGCGTAGCGGCCCGCACACGCAGCTGCCGCATGCGGGAATCAACGCTGTTCGACCGCCGTGCCGAGCGCCCCGGAACAGCACGTCACCTCATTCGCCGGTCGTCCAGAGGGTCGCGTGCTGGGTGCGGGCGATGCCGAAGCCGGGGTCGTCGCGGAGGCCCACATAGCCGGCCGCGTAGAGTCGAGCGGTCCCCGGCATCTTGACCAGTTTGGTGACCAAGGCCAGTCTGCCCGGGGGCGCGGGGAGTCGTTCCTCGGTCCAGCGTCCTGCGGACAGGTGCCACAACTCTTCCGGCCGGTGCTCCGGGCCTGCCGTGACCCAGAGCCCGCCCTTGCCGTCCGGCTCCGCGTCGCCGATGGTCCAGCTCATCGGCCCCCAGGAACAGGTCCATGACGTGCCGTCCCAGTGCAGGACGAAGAGGCGGGCGCGCAGGGGTTCGTCGGCGTACTCCTCGTTGTTCTCATCCCAGCCGACGTAACCGGTCGCCCAGACATCGGCGGGCCCGTTCACCGCCACATCGCCGAGCAGCGGAGTGGGCGAGCTGCCGAGCGCCGGCCCGCCCAGCGCCGGCAACTCGATCGGCCGCCAGCCGCGGCCCTCCCAGCGCAGCAGCACCGGCCTTGTGCCGGCGTCGTCCTGGTCGGCCCGCAGCGCCCAGATGTCGTCGCCCTCACCGCCGAGAGCGACGACCTGGGTCTCGCCGGGCAGCCGGTGGGTCGTCCAGCCCCGGCCGTCCCACCGCATCGCGATGGGATCGCCCACGAAGGCCCAGGTGCCGCGGGCGACGAAGGAGGCTTCCGCCTCCAGGCCCCTGGTGGCGGGGTCGGCCACGACCATGTCGCGCCAGCGCCCGTTCTGGAGCGTGCTGACGAGCATCCGGCTCTTCCCGGTCTGGTGGATCTCCGCCACGCTGTTGCTCGTGGTGCCGATCAGGTGAACCTGGTCGGCCGAGATCGCGGCGAGACGGCCGATGCGGTCCACGGCGACGGACGGCCGGGTGAATCTCTCCCACCGGCCGGCGTACCAGCGCCGGATCTGCGGCTCCTGCTCGTTCAGCCACCAGGTCTGCATCCACACGGCGCCGTCGCGCGCGACGTCGAAGTCCCCGACGATGTTGGCGTCAGGGAGCGTGGACACCCGAGTCCAGCTTGGCCTGGCGCCCCTGGCGGGCCGGATGTCGCCCACCTTGGACGAGGGCTGGACGCACTGGGCGGGTCTGGCGGCGATGGGCGAATAGCTCTGCTGCGGCAGACCGCCGGGCAGAGGGGCCGCTGAGGCGGTCGGAGCGGGGGCGACCCGCTGTGGCGGTGTGGATGAACACCCGGCCACGACCACGGCAAGGATCAGAGCGAGACGCCTCATCCGGATGATCATAGGCAGCGTCGCCGGCCCGGGCGCCGCCACCGGCGCCGTGCGCGACCTCCGCGGCGAGACCCATGCGATCTCCCCTGGGCCCCGTCAGACCCCCATGCTCCGCCGTACGCCCTCGAGGGCCTGTTCCGCCTGCGCCCGGAGGCCGGGGTCGGTGGGATCGAGGCCGTCGTCGAAGACCAGGGTCCAGCCCAGCATGTCGCCGCCGGGCCGGCGCCGGGCGACCAGCCGCACACCGCCCCGCCCGGGCAGCGACACGTGCTTGTTGACGATGATCGTGGAGTTGACCCGCTCCCGCACGGTCTCCGGCAGCAGCCGCGGCTCGGTGATGCGCTCGCGGTGCCAGGCGCCGTCCATGGTGAGGACCCGCAGCCCCTCCTCGTCCCACGACGCCTTGTCGACCGTCTCGTACGGCACCCGCGTGCCGTCGGAGAGGAACAGCGCGCGGTCGGTCGCGACCACGTAGCCGCCCTCGGAGCCGGCGAAGGTGAGCACCCGCTCCCCCCGCTCGGTGGCCAGGGACTTGCGGACGTCGGAGGGCAGGCGGCGCAGCAGGCTCATGGCCCCACGTTATCGGCGAGCAGGTCGAGGGTCAGCGCGGCGCTCCACGAGAAGTCGCGGCAGCCGCGCCCGCTGCCGTCGAACGGGTCGAAGCACTCGCGGAACCCGGCCTGCCGGACGAGGCGCAGCGTGCCGCTGGTGAGCTGGTCGCGCAGCGCTCCGAGGCCGTGCACGGAGGCGGCGCGGCGCAGCAGCCAGTTGGTGTTCACCCAGGAGGGCCCGCGCCAGTAGCGGGTGCGGTCGAACTGGGACGCGCGGATCTCGCAGCTCGGCACCGGGTAGCCGGTCGCGCCCATGAACCGGGCGGACTGGAGCACGTCGACGAGCGCGCCGACGTGCTCGCCGGGCAGCCAGGGGTCGAGCAGCGGCCCGAACCCGCCGACGGTGCAGATCGGGATGAGCCGGTCGGTACGCAGGTCGCGGGCGTAGAAGCAGCCGTCCCAGAGGCGGTCGAGCAGGCCGCGCCGGATGCGCTCGGCCCGCTCGGCGTGCGGGGCGGGGTCGGCGCGGACGAGCGGCGCGAGCTCGGCCAGCGCCTGGCAGGAGGCCAGCCAGATGCCGTTGAACAGCGGGCACTCGATGGCGAACGGGTGGTCGTCGCGCAGGTACTCGGCGCGGTAGCCGGCGTCGCGGTAGCGCAGGGCGAGCCAGACGTAGCGGTCGTGGTCGCTGTCGGGGTGGCGTTCGTCGAGGTCGAGGTTGCGGTAGCCGTACCGGATCTCGGGCAGGGCGGCGAGCGGCTGGTCCCAGGCGGGGCTGTCGTCCATCCCGGACTCCCAGGGATGGACGATCGCGGCGAGCCCGGCCCCGCCGAGGTCGCGGGTGGTGGCCAGGTAGCGGTGCTGCGCGACCAGCGACGGGTAGGCGTGCCGGACGAAGTCCACGTCTCCGGTGTGCCGGTAGATCCACCACAGGGCGAGCCCGTGGACGGGTGGCGCGGTGAGGCCGGAGGTGAGCACGCGGGGCGCCGCCCTGTGGTCGTGCGAGCGCCACACGGACGGCCCGGGGAAGTACGCCTCGGGCGTGTGGAAGACGATGTGCGGGATCATCCCCGTGGCCCACTGCCCGGCGAGGAGGCTGAGAAGTTCGGCGCGGGACCTGTCGGGGCGGTGCCGGGCGAGGCCCATCGCCACGAACGCGGAGTCCCAGCTCCACTGGTGGGGGTAGAGGCCGGGCGCGGGCACGGTGGCGGTGCCCGTCCAGTTCGCGTCGAGCACGGACAGCGCCTCACGCCCGAGCGCGGCGTCGTCGACCGCTGGCCGCGCATCCATTCATTTACTATGCGCCGCCCGGCGTGCGGAAGCTATGTCCTCTTCGTCCACTTTGACACAAGCATTACGCCTGCGGCGACGAGGCCGACGATGAGGCCCCACTTCAGGAGGGTGAGGGCGAGGCCCAGCAGCGGGCCGATGAGCACGAGCGCGGCGATGACGGCCGCGGCGATCAGAAGAATGCGTCCCATGCTTTGACGATAAAAGATCCTTTAAGCGTCTTGCAGGTGACACAGGGTTCAATCAGGGTCATGTCAGGGACCTCCCCCACTTGCTGGAACCAACCCACCTCGACTCCCGTTAAGCCGGTAAAAGCGGGGGATCGGGGACCCTCTTCAGGGGGAGCGGGATGAGCCTGGGACCACCCATGAGCAGGGAAGGCGCCGAGTACGCACTGCGTGCCCGGACCGAGGAACGCGACCGTATCTCGGGACACCTGCTCGACCTCGAATCGCACACCACCTACCAACTCCTCAAGGGCGCCCCGCTGCGGGGCCTCACCCAGCGCCGCTGGGCCGCCGGCCAGGCCGCCCTGGCAGCGCTGTGGACGCTGTACGACGCCTACCGGGGCGTCCTTCGCGACGCCGAGCGGATTCGTGCGTCACGCGGACGGCTCGGCTCGGAGCAGCTCGCCGCCATGACGGGCCTGCTGGCCGGTCCCTCGGTGGTGCTGAAGGCCGCGGTCAAGCCGGTCGAGCAGCGCTCGCTGCTGCCCGAGCTGGACGAGCGGCTCACCCTCGACGAGGCCGTGGCCCGCATGGACGCCTCCTTCCAGGAGGTCACGGACGTGCTGGCGGACATCGACGCCGTCTGGTCGGCGGCGCTGCCCCGGCTGGACGCGGCCGACGCGCTGTTACGCGAGGTGACCGCACTCCAGCGGGAGCTGGACGCGCCGGACGCCCCCGGCCCCGAGCAGCCTCCCGGGCCGGCGGGCGCTCCGGGGACGGGCCGCACGGGTGCCGACAACACCGGCGCGGGGCCGGGGGGCGTGGCCGGCGAGGTGCGGCGGATGCGGGGATCCGTCCTGGAGGACCCCCTGGGCGCGCCGCCGTCCCCCCAGGACCTCGACCGGATCGACCGGCTGCTCGCCGCCCACCGGGCCGACCTGGAGGAGGCGCTGCGGGCCAGGCGCGAGTACGGCCGGCGACGCGAGGACCTGGCCGCCGCGCTGGACAGGGTACGGGCCGCCGAGAGCGAGGCCCGGCTCGCCCACGGCGCGGTGGTCGTGAAGATCGCCCTGCCGGCCCGCGCGGCGCCGAGGAGCCGGATGGACGCCCTGAGCGACGAGCTGGCCGCGCTCGACGCCTCCGCCGACGACTGGCTCGCCCGGTCCCGGCGGCTCACCGCTCTGGAGCAGGCGGCACGGCAGGCCGCCGACCAGGCCCTGGCCACGGCGACGGCGATGTTCGGCCTGCTCGGCAGGCGCGACGAGCTGCGCGGCCGGCTCGGCGCCTGCCAGGCCATGGCCGTGCGCAGGGGCACGGCGGAGGACCCGGAGGCGACCCGGCTCTACGAGCGGGCGCGGCTGCTGCTGTGGACCGCGCCCTGCGACCTGACGAAGGCGGCCGAGGCCGTCGACCTGTACCAGCGCGCGATCCACGGAGGTGGCCGATGAGCGGATGCCGGCAGCCCGGCTGCACGGGCACGATCGAGGACGGTTACTGCGACCTGTGCGGCCACCCCGAGACCCCGGCGGCCCCCTTATCCGGCCCCGCCACGGGCTCCGGGCCGGGCGCGGGCACGGGAACGGGTCCAGGGGCGGGCGCGGGGTCCTCCGGCGCGGGCGGGTCGCCCTCCGGCGGGCAGTCCGACCTCGACGCCCCCACCCCCAGCCGGCCGCTCACCGGCCCGATCAGCACCGGCCGTTCCCGCGCGGGAGCGCTGCCCGAGCTGGCCGACCTGCCGTCGGTGCCCTACCGGGACCCGGCCGTCGCCGTCATGGCGAACCCCGAGGTGCCGGAGGACAAGCGCTTCTGCTCCAACCCCGACTGCGGCAAGCCGATCGGCCGCTCGCGGGACGGCCGGCCCGGGCTGACCGCCGGGTTCTGCCCGCACTGCCGGCGCGAGTTCTCCTTCACGCCGAAGCTCGGCAAGGGCGACCTCGTCGGCGGCCAGTACCGGGTGCTGGGCTGCCTGGCGCACGGCGGCCTCGGCTGGGTGTACCTGGCCGCCGACGAGAACCTCGACGGTCGCTGGGTGGTGCTGAAGGGCCTGCTCAACACCGCCGACGCCGAGGCGCTGGCCGCGGCCGAGGCCGAGCGGCGCTTCCTCACCTCGGTCGACCACCCCAACATCGTCAAGATCTTCAACTTCCAGCGGTCGGCCGGCCTCGGCTACATCGTCATGGAGTACGTGGGCGGCCAGTCGCTGCACGAGCTGCGCCGTCAGGGGCCGCAGCCGCTGCGCGAGACCCTCATGTACGGCCGCGAGATCCTGCGCGCGTTCGCGTACCTGCACGAGCAGGGCCTGGTCTACTGCGACCTGAAACCGGCCAACGTGATCCGGGTCGGCAAGCAGCTGAGGCTCATCGACCTGGGCGCCGTCCAGCGCGCCGGCTCCCCGGCGGGCTCGTCGTGGGCCACGCTCGGCTACCACGCGCCCGAGCTGGACACCCGGCCCGCGTCCGTGGCCTCCGACCTCTACACGGTGGGGCGGACGCTGGCGGTGATGGCCATCCCGTCGTTCAGCCCGGCCAGGAACGGCGTCGAGACGCCGCTGCCCGACAGCTTCGGCACCGAGTCGTTCATCCGGCTGCTGCGCCGGGCCACCGCCGCCGACCCGGCGGCCCGGTTCCAGAGCGCCGAGGAGATGGAGGCGCAGCTCGTCGGCGTGCTGCGCGAGGTCAGCGCGATCGCCGACGGCCGCCCGTACCCGGCGCTGTCCCCGCTGTTCGGCCCGGAGCGGCTCGCGGCGGGGGCGGCGCTGTCGGCGGACACCACCCGGGTGTTCGACCGGCTCGAGCCCCGGGCGGCGGCCGCGGCGCTGCCCGTGCCGCTCGCCGACCCGGAGGACCCGGCGGCGGGCGCGCTGGCGGGCCTGGTCGGGCGCGACCCCGGCCAGCTCGTCACGCAGGTGGCCGCGATGCCGCAGACCCCCGAGACCTGGCTCACCCGGGCCCGGCTGCTCGCCGAGCAGGGCTCCGACGGGGCCGCCCAGGCCCTCGACGACGCCGAGCGGGCGCTGCCCGGCGACTGGCGGGTCACCTGGTACCGCGGGGTGCTGGAGCTGGCGCTCGGGCAGGCGGCGCGGGCCGTGCCGCTGTTCGACGCGTGCTTCTCCACGCTGCCGGGCGAGTGCGCGCCCAAGCTCGCGCTCGCCTTCGCCCTGGAGTGCTCGGGCAAGGACGCCTCCCCCTGGTACGACAGCGTGTGGCGCACCGACCACGGGTATGTGAGCGCGGCCTTCGGGCTGGCCCGGGCGGGCCGGACCGGGGTGCTGGACGAGGTGCCGGTCACGTCGTCGCACCGGGTGGCGGCGCAGCTCGCCCTGGTGGCGTCGGTCGCGCGGGCGGCACGGCCGGAGGCGCTGCGCCCGGAGGAACTGGCGGCGGCGGCCGACCGGCTGGACGACCTGGCCGACCTCGACCCGCGCCGCCGCGAGGCGATGACGGCCGAGCTGCTCCAGGCGGCGCTGGCCTGGCTGCGCGCCACGGGCGTGCCGCCGGGTGCCTTGACCGCCTCGACCGCCAGTGCCGGGGCGGGCGGGGCGCCGCACGCGCTCACGGTGGCGGGCGCGCCGTTCACCGACCGGGGCCTGCGCGAGCGGCTGGAGGGCATCCTCCGCCGCCTGGCCGTCGCCGCGGACACCCGGCAGGAACGCCACGACCTCATCGACCGGGCCAACGCCGTACGCCCCCGGACGTGGCTGTGACCTGCCCCGTCTGTGAGACCCCGGTGCTGGCCGACCACGCCTTCTGCGAGGCGTGCGGCCATCCGCTCGACGCCCCGGCCTGCGCCGCGTGCGGGGCGCAGGCGGTGGACGCCGACGGCTACTGCGAGCGGTGCGGGCTGCGCCAGCCCACCGGCCGCGACGAGGCGGAGCTCACGCTTCCCGGCGGCGCGGCGGCGGTGACGCACAAGGGGCTGCGCCGGGCCCGCAACGAGGACGCGATGGCGCTGCTGGAGGCCGGCGACGTCACCGTGGCGGTGGTGTGCGACGGCGTGGGCAGCTCGCCGCGCGCCGACGAGGCGTCGGCCGCGGCGGTGGAGGCCGCGGCCCCGGCCCTGGCCCGCGGGATGAGCCCGGCGGAGGCGTTCGAGCTGGCGGGCCGGGCGGTGGCCAAGCTGGCGTCCTCCCCCGACGACGCCCCCGCCTGCACGTACGTCTCGGCGGTCGTGTCCGGCGGCAAGGCGACGCTCGCCTGGGCCGGCGACACCCGCGTCTACTGGCTCCCGTACGGATCCGGCCCGGTGGCCGGGGTGCGGCTGACCGACGACCACGCGATCTCCACCGGCGAGATCACCGCGTGGCTCGGCGCCGACGCCGGCGACTGGAAGCCGAGCGTCCGCGTCTTCGAACCGTCCGGCCCCGGGGCGCTGCTGGTGTGCAGCGACGGCCTGTGGCGCTACCTGGACGGCCACACCGTCCCCGGCGAGGCCGTCTCCCCCGGCGCCGCCCTTCCCGAACTCGCCCGCGAGCTGCTGCGCCACGCGCTCGGCTCCGGCGGCCACGACAACGTGACCATCGTCCTGATCCCCCTAGGAGGACAGCATGGGTGACCAGCCCGCCTTCTCGCTCCAGATCGACCAGAACAAGTACCTGCCGCTCGACGGGCGTGAGGTCCACGCCATCCTCACCGTTTCCTCCACCACGGGCTCCTCCACGGACGCGGTCACGACGACGACGTCCGTGCCGGCCGAGGCCGCCGAAGTGATCATCGTGGACACGTCCGGCTCCATGAGCGGCGGCAAGATCCGCGAGGCTCGGCAGGCCGCCGCCGCCGCGGTGCAGGCGCTGCGGGACGGCGTGAACTTCGCGGTGATCGCCGGCACCGACACGGCCCGCGTGGTCTACCCGCGCGGCCGCACGATGGCGCGGGCCTCGCGCGCCACCCGCGCCGACGCGCAGGCCGCCATCGGCAAGCTGTCGGCCAACGGCGGCACGTCCATCGGCGAGTGGCTGCTGCTGGCCCGCGACCTGCTCGACCGGCACCCCGACGCGATCCGGCACGCCCTGCTGATGACCGACGGGCAGAACAACGAGAGCGGCGACGCCTTCGCCCGCGCCCTGTCGGCCTGCTCGGGCCGGTTCGTGTGCGACAGCCTGGGCGTGGGCTCCGACTGGGCGCCCGCCGAGCTGCGGAAGGTGGCCGAGGCGCTGCTCGGCACGTTCGACTTCGTCCGCGATCAGAGCGACCTCGCGGTCTTCTTCAACCGCATCACCCAGGAGTCGATGAGCAAGACCGTGGCCGAGCTGGCCATCCGGGTGTGGGTGCCGCAGACCGCGACCCTCAAGTTCGTCAAGCAGGTCTCCCCCACGCTGCTCGACCTGACCGGCAAGCGCACCGACGTGAACCCGCTGACCGGCGACTACCCCACCGGCTCCTGGGGCGCGGAGAGCCGCGAGTACCACCTGTGCGTGGAGGTGCCGCCCGGCCAGATCGGCACCGAGATCCGCGCCGGCTGGGTGAAGCTGCTGCGCCCCGACACCCAGGAGGTGCTGGCCAGCGGCAACGTGCTCGCCCAGTGGACCGACGACCTGGCCCAGTCGACCCGGATCAACCGCAAGGTCGCCCACTACACCGGCCAGGCCGAGCTGCACGAGCTGATCCAGGAGGGGCTGAGCGCGCGGTCCGCGGGCGACGTGGACGTCGCGACGGCCCGCCTGGCCAAGGCGCGGCAGATCGCGGCCGAGTCGGGCCGCGAGGACACGGCGCGGCTGCTCGACAAGGTCGTCGAGGTCGATCCGCACGACGGCACGGCGCGGCTGCGCCGCAACGTGGACAAGGCCGACGAGATCGAGCTCGACACCGGCTCCGTCCGCACGAGCCGGCTGCGGCAGGGCGGGGAGGGCTCCTGATGGCCACCTGCCCGCAGGGACACGCCTCGGGCGCCGACGACTACTGCGACGTCTGCGGGGCCCAGATGGCCGCCTCCCCCGCCGTCCAGAGCGGGCCGCCCGCCCAGGCCACCCCCGCCTTCCCCGCCGCGGCGGCCCAGGGGCCGGTGGAGGAGTGCCCGGTCTGCCGGACGCCGCGCGCCGGCCAGTACTGCGAGGTGTGCGGCCACGACTACTCCGGCAGCGCGCCGCCCCGCGTCCAGGTGGTCGCGGCCCGCTGGGAGGCGGTCACCGGCGCCGACCGCGCCTACTACGAGGAGATGGTCGGCCAGGGCGGCCCCGACGCCCACGCGATCGCCTTCCCGCCGTACTGCCCGGAACGTTCCTTCCCGCTGGCCGGCGACCAGGTGCGCATCGGACGCGGCAGCAGGAAGCGCCCCGTCAAGCCGGAGATCGACCTGACCGGGCCGCCGGAGGACCCGGGCGTCTCCCACCTGCACGCGGTGCTGCTCGCGCAGCAGGACGGATCGTGGGCGCTCGTCGACCCCGGCTCCGCCAACGGCACGCGGGTCAACGGCAAGCCGGTCGCCGTCAACGTGCCCGTCCCGGTGGGGGCGGGCGACCGCATCCACGTGGGCGCGTGGACGGTCATCACGATCAGGGAGGGAACGCCGTGACCACCGTCCAGGCACCGCCGCCGTCCACCCCGCCACCGTCCACCCCACCACCGGGCGTCACGGTCCCGGCGGTGCGGCAGCCCCCGCCGCCGCGGCGCAGCGTGCCCCGCAGGATCCGCGTCATCACCGGCGTCACGGTCACGGCCCTGGCGCTGCTGTTCGGCTCGCTCGCGGTGGGCAGCGCCGCCGCCCGCGACGGCCTGCGCGTCATCGGGCGCGACGCCGGTCCGCAGGTCCTCGCCACCGCCGGCCTGTACTTCGGGCTGAGCGACATGGACGCGCAGATCGCCGACGCGCTGCTCATGGGCGAGGGGTACGGCAGGCAGCGGCAGGAGGCGCTGGCCCGCTACGAGCGGCGGCGCTCCGAGGCCAACGACGCGCTGATGAAGGCGTTCGAGCTGTCCGGCGACGACCCCGCCGAGCGGCGGACCGTCCAGTCGGTGCTCGACGGGCTCGGCCGCTACGAGCGGCTGGTCGGGCAGGCGCTGCTGCTCGACTCCCAGGCCCGCCACCCGGCCGGCGCCCCGCCGGACAAGGTCGTCGAGGTCTACCGGCAGGCCACCGACCTGATGCGGCTCGTCCTGCTCCCCCAGGCGTACAACCTGACCCTGGAGAGCGGCACGATCGTGCGCCGCACGTACGACGACAAGAGCGTCACCGTGCCGGCGCTGCGGGTCGTGGTGATCGTGACCGGGCTGGTGGCGCTGGCCTGCCTGGTGTGGCTCCAGGTGTACCTGGCGCGGCGCTTTCGGCGGGTGTTCGGGCTCGCGCTGCTGGCGGCCACCCTGGCCACGGCCGTCGCGCTCGTGGCCGGGGCGAGCGTGCTGGGGCAGGACGAGCGCGACCTGCGGGCGGCCAAGACCCAGGGGTTCGACCCGGTGCTCAACGTGGCGCGGGCCCGGGCGATCAGCAACAGCATGCAGGGCGACCAGAGCCGCTACCTGCTCGACAAGGTCCGGGCCGACACCTACGAGCACACCTACCTCGACAAGGCGCTGACGGTGTTCTACCTGCCGGCGGGCAACCTCGACGCCTACCACGCCAAGGTGGCCGTCACCGGTCAGGGCTACCTCGGCCTCATGGGCGAGCGCCTCGGCGGCCGGGACGGCGAGCGGGCGCTGAGCGCCTACCAGGCGTTCCAGCGGGCCGACACCGGCTTCCGCGCGCTCGCCGCGGCCGGGCGGGCCGACGACGCCGTGGCGGCGCGGCTGGGGGAGGTCCGGCAGGCGTTCGACACCTACGACGGCGCCCTGCTGACCCTGTCGCGCGGCCACGAGGACGCCTTCCGGCGGGCCGTCGGCGACGGCGAGCGGGCGCTGGACGACCTGTGGCGGCTGCTCCCGTTCGCGATCGGCGGCATCGCGCTGCTGGTCCTCGCGGGCGTGTGGCCCCGGCTGAAGGAGTACCGATGAAGCGGATCTTCCCCGTCGTCCTCGGCCTGAGCGCGCTGCTGGCCGTCACCGGGCTGCTGGCCGGCGGGTGCGCCGCGGGCGGCCCGAAGTCGGTCCTGGACGCGGACACGATCGTCATCGGGGTGCGCCCCGACCTGCCGTCGGTGGGCTTCCGCAAGGCCGACGGCACCTTCGAGGGCTTCGACGTGGACGTGGCCCGCTACATCGCGCGCAAGCTCGGCAAGGGCGTCCGCTTCAAGCCGGTGCTCGCCGCCGAGCGCGAGAAGGCCATCACCTCGGGCAAGGCCGACCTGGTGCTGGCCACGTACACGATCAGCATGGACCGCAAGCAGAAGGTGCTGTTCGCGGGGCCGTACCACATCTCCTACCAGGACATCCTGATGCGGCGCGACGAGGGCGGCATCCGCAACGTGCGCGACCTGAAGGGGCGGCGCATCTGCGAGGTCAAGGGCTCCAACGCCGCCCAGCGGGTGGTCGAGGAGCGCAAGGTCGCCGCGCAGGTGGTGCCGTTCCCCGACTACGCGGCGTGCCTGGCGGCGCTCAAGCAGGACCGCGTGGACGCCATCACGACCAACGACATCATCCTGGCCGGCCTGGCCATCCGGGACGGCTCCGGCCTCAAGCTGGCCAACGCCCAGTTCAACGAGCAGCGGACCGGGGTCGGCATGCGCAAGGGCGACGTCGAGGGCTGCGAGGAGGTCAACCGGGCCATCACCGAGATGTACCAGGACGGCACGGCCTCGCGGCTGCTGCACGACTGGTTCGGCAAGGCGGGCGTGGACCTGTCCACGCTCGCGGTCCCCCAGTTCGAGGGCTGCTCGTAGCGGCTGTCAGGCGTACGAGGGGCCCGTCACGCGTACGAGGGGCCCGGAGGTTCGCCTCCGGGCCCCTCGTACGCCTGGAACGGTCAGTCCAGGTAGTCGCGCAGCATCTGCGCCCTGGTCGGGTGGCGGAGCTTGGCCAGGGTCTTCGACTCGATCTGCCGGATGCGCTCCCGGGTGACGCCGAACTCCCTGCCCACCTCCTCCAGCGTGCGCGGATGCCCGTCGGCCAGGCCGAAGCGGAGCTGGATGATGCGCTGCTCGCGGTCCGACAGGGTCGCCAGGATGTCGTCGAGCTGGTCCTGCAGCATGATGAAGGCGGCGGCCTCCATGGGCACGACCGCGTCCGCGTCCTCGATGAAGTCGCCGAGGTCGGAGTCCTCCTCGCCGATGGGCGACTGGAGCGACACGGGCTCCTGCGCGATGCGCTGGATCTCCACCACCCTGTCGACCGGGAGATCCATCTCCTTGGCGATCTCCTCGGGCACGGGCTCGCGGCCGAGGTCCTGGTGGAGCTGGCGCTGCACCCGGACCAGCTTGTTGATCGTCTCCACCATGTGGACGGGGATCCGGATGGTGCGGGCCTGGTCGGCGATCGCCCTCGTGATCGCCTGCCGGATCCACCACGTGGCGTAGGTGGAGAACTTGTAGCCCTTGGTGTAGTCGAACTTCTCCACCGCGCGGATCAGGCCGAGGTTGCCCTCCTGGATCAGGTCCAGGAACAGCATGCCCCGTCCCACGTACCGCTTGGCGATCGACACCACGAGCCTGAGGTTGGCCTCGATGAGGCGCTGCTTGGCTCTCGTGCCCTGCCACACGAGCTCCCTGAACTCCGGGAAGGCCAGGCGCGACACCCCGTTGGCCAGCTTGTCCTCGGCGAACAGGCCGGCTTCGATCGACTTGGCGAGCTCCACCTCCTCCTCAGCCGTCAGCAAGGGCACCCGGCCGATCTCCCGCAGGTAGATGCGGACCAGATCGCTGGTCGGCGCCCGCTTGCCAACGTCTTCCTCATCGGCGCGGGAGGTGTCGTCGTCGCCCTGGGGCTCGAGGACCTCCACACCGTTCTCGGCGAGCATCCGCACGACGCGTTCCAGCGCGTCGGACGGCAACTCGGATCGGTCAAGCGCGGCGGCGACGTCATCGACGGTTACGCTTCCGCGCTCTCTTCCTTTCGCGACGAGGTCCGCCACCTGATCTACCGATGGCGGCCCGCTTGGCAGCACCGATGCACCCACGGGAGACAGTCTGCAGTATTGCTTCCATAAAATGGCAGACCCATTTTTGGCACCGAAGGTAAGGCGCCGGCCCTTACCGAATTGAGATCCATTAAAGGTTTAGCCGGAGTTTGATCAGGAAAGAAAAGTCAATTACGCGACCGGGTAACGGGGCGCCGCGACGACGGCGGGCGGCGCCCGTGTCGCGGCCTGCCCGGACGCGCCTC
>NZ_JBFAIA010000127.1:0-24667 GCF_040654455.1 Nonomuraea sp. NPDC050691 | reverse complement strand
GCCGCCGCGGCGCACGCCATCAACGCCGTCCCGGCGCCCCGTCCAGCGCCGGCCCCGCGCCCCGCCCCCGCGCCGCGCCTCACACCGCTGTCCGCCTCCACACCCGCTGCCACGTCTGGGGCCTCTTCTGCGCCCGGCCCGCGCGGCGCCCTCGGGTCGCGGCCCGTTCCCCGTCCCCGCATGGCTCCGGAAGTGGTGACCCCCCAGGGCGGGGTGGCTCCCCATGACGGGACGGTCCCCCACGACGAGGTCGCGGCCGGAGGGCGGACCTTCTCGGACCCCGTACCTGACGGGCGCGGCGGTGAGGCGGGTAGCGGGGGAACCGGGCGGCGGGCGGAGCTGGACTTCGTGCGGGTGCTCGTGGTGGTCGGCCTCGTGCTGTTCCATTCGTCGCTCGTCTTCGACGCCAACGACGACTTTTACGTGAAAAACCCCGAAACGACCGACATAACTACAGTTTTCGCTGGATTCGGCGTTTTATGGGCGATGCCGCTGCTGTTCCTCATTGCCGGTTTCGGTGCCTGGCACTCCCTCCGCCGCCGCGGCCCCGGAGGGTTCGCCCTGGAGCGGCTGCGCCGCATCGGCGTCCCCCTCGTCTTCGGCACGGCCGTGCTCGTGCCCGTGCCGCAGTGGCTGCGGCTGCGCGCCGACCCGGCGTACCACGAGTCGTACCTGGAGTTCCTGCCGCGCTTCTTCCACATCCGCGTGGAGCCGTGGGAGTTCCCGTTCGTGCTCCAGGGTGACAGCTTCGAGACCGGCCACCTGTGGTTCCTCCTCCTGCTGCTCGCGTTCGCGCTCATGCTCGCGCCCGTGGTGCGCTGGTTCCCGGCCTCCCGAGCGCGCGCGCTCGGCGAGGGGCTGGCGGCGGCCGGGCGGCGGCGCGGCGCGGCGCTGCTGCCCGCCCTCCCGCTGGCGCTGGTCAGCGCGGTCCTGGGGCTGGAGGAGGAGTACGCCGGCTGGAGCCGCTGGGCGTACCTGCTGTTCTTCTGCTACGGCCTGGTGCTCGCCTCCGACGGGCGGCTGCGGGACGCGCTGCGCCGCGACACGCGCGCGGCCGTGGTGTGCGGCCTGCTGCTGCCGATGGTGGGCCTGCCGTTGTTCCTGGTCGCGGAGGGGGACGCGTTCACGGACCTGCACCCGATGGCGATGACGGCGCGCGCCCTGTACGGGGCGGCGGGCTGGTGCTGGCTGGTGGTGATCATGTCGCTCCTCCAGCGCCGCCGCCCGGCGCGCGGCGGGACCCCCGGCGGAGGCTCCGGGAGGCGGCTGTACGCCTACCTGTCGGAGGGCGTGCTGCCCCTGTACGTGCTGCACCAGCCGATCGTCGTCGTGGTGGCGTTCTGGGTGGTGCGCTGGCCGGTGCCTGGCCCGGTCAAGTTCGTGGCGATCGTGGTGGTGTCGCTGGGGGCGACCCTGGTGGCGTACGACCTGCTGGTGCGGCGCGCGGAGGTGACGCGCTTCCTGTTCGGCATGCGCCCCGCCCGCCGCCGAGCGCAGAGAACGTCATAGGCGGTGCCGATGTCCGACGCCGGCGGGCCGTTTCGACCGTCCACCCGTCGCCGTCCGCCCTGCGCGACCGCGGCGTGGTGGCCCTGCCTCACATCGCGGGGTCGACCAGTCCTGTTCGGTAAGCGATGACGACCAGTTGCGCACGGTCGCGCGCACCCAGTTTCGCCATCGCCCGGCTGACATGGGTGCGCGCGGTGGCCGGGCTGAGAAACAGCTCGGCACCGATCTCGTGGTTGCTCAGGCCCTGCCCCACCAGGGCCACCACTTCGCGCTCGCGCTGGGTCAGCACCGCCAGCCGATCCTCGGCGGTCCGGGCAGTGGTTCGTCGCGCGGCGACCTGGCCGATGAGGCGGCGGGTGATCCACGGCGCGAGCAGCGCCTCTCCGGCGGCGACCACCCGGATGGCTTGCAGGAGCTCGGCCGGTCCGGCGTCCTTGAGCAGGAAGCCGCTGGCGCCGGCCTGCAAGGCGTCGAAGACGTACTCGTCGGTGTCGTAGGTGGTGAGGATGAGGACTCGGACCTGCTCCAAGCCGTGTGTTCCGGCGATCTGGGCGGTGGCGTGGATCCCGTCCACCTTGGGCATGCGGATGTCCATGAGGACGACGTCGGGGCGGGTGGCACGGGCCCGGTCGACGGCTTCGGCACCGTTGGCCGCCTCCCCCACCACCGTGATGTCGTCCTCGAGGTCGGCGGATGACGGTGCCGGGGGACGCCGCGCGGCGCGTCGTGCATGCCCTCCGGTGAAGGGCTTCAGGGGGCGGGCTCTCGGACCCGCGCGTCGTCGGCCCCCAGCGGTCGCGCCAGCGCCGGATGCACGCGCCCCGGATCGACCGTGGTGATCGTGTACGCGGCGACTCCGGCCCGCACGAACGGGTCGCCGGCCGCGACGCGCTCCACGGCCGCCCGCTCGCCCCGCGCCAGGATGACCCCGCCGTCGTCCGACGGCACGGTCTGTCCCGACAGCAGGAAGACGCCCTCGCGGTGATGCCGTTCGAGGTAGGCCACGTGCCCGGCGACGTGCGGGCCCGCGTCCTCCTCGGCGCCGAGGTAGCGCAGGACCAGCAGGTGCAGCATGGGTCTCCTTCCTGACTCAGGTGGCTTGTGGGCGGCCCAGGGTGGACATGCCCCACAGCTCGGCGATGCGCCCGTCCCGCACATGGAAGATCTCCAGCATCGCGGGCGGTGGCCGCCCGTCGCCGTCCGGTACGCCGTGCAGCGTCGTGCGCACGGCCGCCCGGTCCCCGTCCACGAGCATGTCCTCGACCTCGACCCTGATGCCGGGGAACATGGCGTGCATCCCCGACCAGGCCCGCTTCACGCTCTCCACGCCGACCGTGCCCAGCGGGTGGCTGACGAAGTCCGCCGCGAAGAGCGCGTCGGCGGCGTGCATGTCGCCGGCGTTGAACGCGTCGTACATCCGCCTGGCGACGGCGCGCACGTGATCGGTCATGTCAGCCACTCCTGTCGTCGTGCGCCCGCACGTTGGCGCGCAGCCGGGCCAGCACCCGCAGCACGGTCTCCCGGTCCCGCGGAGGGACGCCGTCGAGGAGTCGCGCCTGGTAGAGCCGGTGCGCGTCCGCGAGCGCGGCGGCCGTGCGCTCGCCCGCCGGGGTGAGGCGGGCAAGGGTGTAGCGGTTGTCCCGGGGGTCGAGGCGGCGGGCGACGAGCCCGTCCGCCTCGAACTCCTTGACCAGCCGCGTGACGCTCGCCCCGTCGAGCCCCAGGACGCCCCGCAGGTCGCTGTGGCTGGTCTCGCCGTGGCGCCACAGCCGCATCAGCATCTGGAGCCGGGGCCGGCTCATGCCCACGCGGTCGGCGAACGCCTGGCGCACCTCCGCGTAGGCGCCGGTCAGCTCCTGGAAGAACACGTCCTCCGGAGCATCGTCGCTGTCCGTCATC
The DNA here is from genome assembly GCF_040654455.1 of Nonomuraea sp. NPDC050691. Taxonomy (NCBI): domain Bacteria; kingdom Bacillati; phylum Actinomycetota; class Actinomycetes; order Streptosporangiales; family Streptosporangiaceae; genus Nonomuraea; species Nonomuraea sp. NPDC050691. Next base: position 21,259 of record NZ_JBFAIA010000127.1, on the reverse strand, counting down.
GGCCGGCCGCCTTCCCTTGATGTCGCCAACTATTGTGAGCATCAAGGGTTGTGGTGTCAAAGAGTGTCACCGGCGGGTGAGGCGGGAGCGCACGCCCAGCAGGACGTCCAGCAGCAGGAACGCGCCCAGCGAGATCCCCAGCAACGGCACGAACAGGCCGACGCCGACCGTCAGCGCCGCCAGCGGCGCCAGCACCCCGAGGTGGACCCCCTTCCAGGTCCCGCGCCGGTACGCCCGGCCGAAGCCGCGCGTGGGACGGCGCTGCCACCACATGAGGTAGCCGTACCCGATCAGCAGCATCAGCCCGGCGGCCAGGGCGGCCAGGACGATCTGGTTGGCCAGGCCGAACAGCCGCCCCATGTGCGCGTCGATGCCCCAGCGGGTGAGCTTGGCCGCCGGCGGGTGGTCGGCGAAGCGGAGCTGCCCGGTGACCTGCTCGGCGGCGGGATCGACGGTGACCTGGTCGAGCCGCTGCGGCCACGTGTTGTCGACCTCCTTGACCAGGTACGCGTCGCCGGGCTTGGCCGGCAGCACCATCTCCAGGGGGCCGGACAGGTTCGCGCCCCGCGCGACCCGGGCGACGCCGTCCACCGCCGGGTCGGCCGCCGTCGCCGCGCCGGGTCCGCCATGACCGCTGTGGCCGCTGTGGCCGCCCTGGGAGGCGTGGGCGGCGTGGTCGCCGGAGGAGGCCGACAGGCTGGGCGTGGACCAGCCGAGCGCCGCGCGCAGCTCGTCCACGTTCTCACCCGCGTACTTCGACCAGGTCAGGCCGGTGGCGGACAGGAACAGCAGCCCCGCGAGCGCCCACACGCCGACCAGGCCGTGCCGCCCCAGGCTCCGCCTGCGTCCCGTGACGGCGCCGGTCTCCTGCCGCGTCGAGGCGGCGCGGGCCTCGCGGCGTCGGCGCGAGAACCACAGCAGCAGCCCGCCGAGCGCCACCACCCAGAGCCAGCTCGCCGCCAGCTCGCTGTAGATCCGCCCGGGCTCCCCGAGGTGGAGGTGGCGGTGGAGCTGCGAGATCCAGGCGCGCAGCGGCAGGGCGCCCGAGCTGCCGTAGCTCTCCAGCGCGCCGCGCACCTCGGCGGTGTACGGGTCGACGAACACCGCGAGTTCGGTGCTCTCCGCCAGCCCCGGGACGTCCATCAGCACCCGGGTCGTCCGGCCCGGCTCCTCCGGTGTCCGCACCGAGGTCACCTTGCCCTCGGGACGTGCCGCGCGGGCCGCCGCGACCTGCTGCGACAGAGGCGCCTCGGCCCGGCCGACGGGGACGCTCAGCTCGTGGGCGTAGACCACCTCCTCCACCTGCCAGGACGCGGCGTACAGCAGTCCGGTGGCGGCGGCGACCAGCAGGAACGGGGCGACGAGCACGCCGGCGTAGAAGTGCAGGCGCAGGACGAGGGGGCGCAGCGCGGCCCAGCTCGCGCCACGGCCGGTGGGTGGACGTGCGGGTCCGGTGGTGGGGACGGTTTCGATGGTCGTGGACATGCGTTTCTCCGTTTCCGGTGATGGAGCGCGCGCCGGGCACAGGTCCGGCGCGTCGCCGCGGGGAGGGGAGCGAGGGGCCGGCCGGCGGTGGCGCGGGCACGGCGGATCCGGCCACGGGCTCGGGGAGGCCGAGGGGGCCGCGACCGCGGATGGTGCCCCTGGGGAGGGCCGTGTCAGAGGGGCCTGCCTCCGGAACCCTCCCGGGCCCCTTGAGGGCACGCGCGCAAGGCGTCGCCTCCCGCCGGGGGCCCGAGGCGGTTCCCAGGTGGGGCCGCCTCGGGCGGGGAGCGTCGGCCGCCACGCTGGAACGGCCCGGAGGGCGGGGAGGTCAGGTCAGAAGGCGGGACGGGCGGCGGGCGGGCCGCGCCGGGTGATCGTCGCGGCGAGCGGCGGCGACGAGGGGAGGGCCGGAGCGGTGCGGGCCGCGGCGAGGCCCGGCCACGCGACGGCGACGGGTGCGGCCGGCGGCGCGAGCAGCCACGCCACGAGGCCGTGCGCCGAGGCCACGGCCAGCCGGGTCAGCTCGGCGAGCGCGGCGTCGCTCCGTTCCAGCCACCAGCCGGAGATCAGCGCGACGGCCACGTGGACGAGCGCCATCCCGAGCACGGAACCGTGCTCCTGGTGCGCGGCGGCCATGGCGACCGGCGTGTGGTGGGCGTGCCGGCCGAGCAGGTGATGGGTCTGGAGCCCGGCGCCGGGGGACGGAGCGGCGGTGACCAGGTGGGACAGCGTGAAGGAGGCGGTGAACAGGTGGTGCATGCCGTACTGGGCGGCGAAGCAGGCGATCAGCAGCGTGCCGCGCCCGCGGCGGCGTCCGGTGAGCGCCAGCGCGCCGGCCCAGGTCGCCGCCATGGCGGTGGACAGCGTCAGGAGGTCGACGGCGTCGCCGGCGGTCAGTGTGTGCAGCCCGGCGGACAGCAGCACGCACACCATCGCGAAGACCCCGGCCCGCAGGACACGCAGAACCGGACGCGGGCGCTGATGGCCGCGAGCCGAACGCGGGCGCTGATGGCGGAGAGCCGGACGCGGGCGCTGATGGCGGGGACGGACGCCGCTTCCGCACCGTGGAAGCCGCACCCATCCCGCCACCGGTCCGCTCCTTTCTCGGCTGTACGCCCGAACCGAACGCCCGAAGACTCGACCCCGAGGGACCGCCGCCTCGCCCGAGAGGTTGCCGGCCCCCTTGTGGGATCGTCTTCGCGTGGAGATACGGCCACGATCACGTTCCGGCTCAATTCCGGCGGCATTTCCCTAAAAGTGGCGAAAACCGCTGGCCGGGCATGGACCTCACCGGGGAGGCGGCGCCAGGCGCTCCAGGCGGTTGCGCACGCCCTCGAAGTGGGCCTGGACCGCCGCCGTGGCCGCCGCCCGGTCGCCGGCCGTGACGGCCGTCAGGATGTCGCGGTGCCGCCTGGCCACGTCCTCCGGTGTCTCGTCGGGGGTGCCGATCTGGTCGCGGAGCTGGTGGTAGACGTCCCAGAACGCCCCGAGGAGCTGGCTGACCAGCGGGTTGCCGAGCGGGCGGTAGAGCAGGTCGTGGAAGAGCCGGTCGGTCTCCGGCGGGACCGCGCCGATCTCGGCCTCGGCCTCCATGCGCGCCATCACCTCGGTCACCGGCCCGAGGTCGGCCGCCTCGCCGAGGTCGATGAGGCGCAGCACCAGGCCGCTCTCCAGGACCTCCCGGATCTCGGTCAGGTGGCCGAGCTGGTTGCGTCCCTCCTGGAGGGTGATGCGGCTGTGGAAGGCCAGCTCGTCCACCAGCCCGGCCAGCGACATGCGCCCGACGAACATGCCGAAGCCATGACGGATCTCCACGATCCCCACCGCCTGGAGCGCCTTCAGTGCCTCCCGTACGGAGTTGCGGCTGATGGTCAGCTCCTCCATCAGCTCCGACTCGGTCGGCAGCGGGTCGCCCGCGACCAGCCCGCGCCTGAGAATCAGGTCCTTGACGCCCTCCTGGGCCTCCACGGCCCGGCTGAGCCGGGAACGCGGGACAGTCGTCATGAAAAATCCCTCTCTGGTAGGCGCTTAGGTAACATTCCGGAAATCTCCTGTTGACCTCAAGCGGCTCCCGCCTCTAGCGTCCACGTTACCCACAAGATAGGACATGGGATGTCCCACGTTCTACATTGAGCCGCATCCAGCGGCGCAATGCAGGTAGCACGCAGTGCAACTATCCCTCAGGAGGCATCCGTGAGCCCTGACCTCAGCCGCCGCGACTTCCTGCGTCACAGCGGGGCAACGGGGGCCGCGGCGTTCATCGCCGCCACCCTCACCGCCTGTTCGGGAGGCCCGGCCTCCACCGGCTCGGTCGGGGCGGGCTCGAACAAGGACCTCATCACGGCCGTCATCGGGTACGGCAACGACCAGAGCTGGGACCCCACCCAGACCGCCTCGGCCTTCGCCATGGCCGGCATCACCCACGTCTACGAGGGGCTGCTCGACACCGACCCGATCACCCGCGAGCCGTACCCGGCGCTGGCGACCGCGCTGCCGTCCGACCTGAACGCGACGAGCTGGACGTTCACCCTGCGCGACGGCGCCAAGTGGCACGACGGGCAGCCCGTCACCGCCGACGACGTCGTCTTCACCTACCAGCGCGTCCTCGACCCGGAGGCCAACGTCCTCGTCGGCAACTTCTTCCGCTCCTGGCTCCAGGAGGTCAAGAAGGTCGACGACAAGACCGTCGAGCTGGTCTTCAAGTTCCCCTTCCCCGACGCCGCCCCCCGGCTCACCATCGCCAAGATCATGCCCAAGCACGTCTTCGGCCAGCCGGGCGCCTGGGACGCGGCCAAGGGCGGCAAGGCCGTCGGCTCCGGCCCGTACAAGCTGACCGCGCACAACCCCAAGTCCAACACCACCTTCGAGGCGTTCGACGGCTACAACGGCCCCCGCCCGGCCGCCGCCAAGAAGATGAACTGGCTGAGCATCGTCGACGCGTCCGCCCGCGTCGCCAAGATCTCCGGCGCCTCCGCCGAGGCGCAGATCGCCGACAACATCCCGTACGCCAACGTGGACCAGCTCAAGCAGCAGGGCCGCACGGTCGAGGGCGGCGCCGGCATGAACCACCTGTTCCTCATGTTCAACACCGGCGCGAAGCCGTTCGACGACGTCCGCGTCCGCCAGGCGCTGCACTACGCCATCGACAAGAAGAAGCTCATCGACGTGGCGCTCAAGGGCCACGGCACCGCCTCCAGCTCGTTCCTCAACGAGGGCCACCCCGACCACAAGCGGGCCGCGGCCGTCTACGACCACGACCCCGACAAGGCCAAGGCGCTGCTCAAGGAGGCCGGCGTCGGCAACCTGACGGTCAACCTCATGTCGGTGAACGTGAGCTGGCTCGTCGACTGCCTGCCCACCATCGCCGCCTCCTGGGAGGCCATCGGCGTCAAGACCACGCTGGAGCCGCAGGACACGGCCGCCCTGTTCACCAAGATGGACCAGTTCCAGGACTACCAGGTGGTCGCCGCCGCCTCGAACCCCAACCAGTTCGGCATGGACGCCGACCTGATCATGCGTTACAACTACGTCTCCGGCGGCCTGTGGATGAAGTACAGCCACTTCGAGGGCAGCAAGGAGGCCAAGGCGCTGTTCGCCATGATGGACGAGGCCACCAAGGAACCCGACAAGGCGAAGAAGACCGAGCTGCTGCACAAGTACCTCGACCTGATCGCCGAGCAGGCCGTCGTCTACCCGGTCGTCCACACCGAGCTGATGACCGCCTGGGACCCGAAGAAGCTCACCGGCGTGCGCGCCCAGCCGTACCCGGGGATCAACCTGCTCCAGACCAAGCGCGTCTGAGCCGCCATGGTCCTCATCGCCCGCCTGCTCGTCCGGCGCGTCCTCATCCTGGTGCCCCTGGTGCTGGGGGTCGTCGCGTTCGTGTTCGTCGTGATGCGCTTCTCCGGCAACAAGCCGGAGTACGCGTACTTCCAGGGCGCGAACCCGACCCCCGAGCAGATCCACCAGTTCCAGCTCGAGAACGGCCTGCTCGACCCGCTGCCGCTGCGCTACCTGCGCTTCGTCGCCGACCTGGCGCGCGGCGACATGGGCACCAGCGTGCTCACCCGCAAGCCGGTCATCGAGTCGGTGACGACGGCGCTGCCGCTGACGCTCCAGCTCACCTTCCTCGGCCTGGCCGTGGCCGTCGTGCTGGCGCTCGTCCTCGGCGTGACCGCCGCGCTGTTCCGCGACCGCTGGCCGGACCAGGCCATCCGCGTCGTGTCGCTGGTGGGCGTCGCGGCGCCCGCGTTCTGGCTGGCGCTGCTGATGATCCAGTGGCTGGCCGTCGGCGAGGGCCTGTTCCCGACCGGCGGCTACATCAACCCGGCCGACTCCTTCACCGGCTGGCTGCGCTCGATGACGCTGCCCGCCCTGTCGCTGTCGCTGCCGGTCGCCGCCCAGCTCACCCGCGTCATCCGCACCTCCATGGTCGAGGAGCTGGACCGCGACTACGTGCGCACGGCCATCGGCAGCGGCCTGCCGCCCGTCGTCGTGGTCGGCCGCAACGTGCTGCGCAACGCGCTCATCAACCCGCTGACCGTGCTCGGCCTGCGCATCGGCTACCTCATCGGCGGCACCGTCGTCATCGAGCAGATCTACGGCCTGCCCGGCATGGGCCAGCTCATGATCAACGCGGTGCGCGACGGCGACCCGGCCGTGGTGCAGGGCGTCGTGCTGACGATCGCCGTCGGCTTCATGGTCGTCAACCTCGCCGTCGACATCCTCTACCTGCTCGTCAACCCCCGCCTGAGGAGCGCCGCATGAGACGTGCCCTGGGGGAGCGCCTGTCCCGGCCCGGCGTCGGCTTCCGCCGGCTGCGCCCGCTGTCGTGGGCCGCCGTCGCCGTCATCGCGCTCGTCGTGCTCGCCGCACTGCTCGCGCCCTGGATCGCGCCCCACTCCCCGTACGTCCAGGAGGCCGCCGGCGGCGGCCCGTCCGCCGCGCACTGGATGGGGCTCGACAGCGCCAACCGCGACATCCTGTCCCGGCTGCTGTACGGGGCGCGCTGGTCGCTGCTCATCGGCCTCGGCGCCACCGGCCTCGCCCTGGTCGCGGGCGCGCTCGTCGGCGCCGTCGCGGCCACCTCCCGCCGGGCCGTGGACGAGACGCTCATGCGGGTGCTCGACGTCATCATGGCCTTCCCGGGCATCGCGCTGGCCGCCGTGCTGGTCGCCGTGTTCGGCGGCAGCATCCCCGTGCTGGTCATGGCCATAGCGTTCCTCTACATGCCGTCCGTGGCCCGCGTCGTGCGGGCCAACGTGCTCGCCCAGTACGGCGAGGACTACGTCGCGGCCGAACGTGTCATCGGCGCGCGCACCCCGCACATCCTGCTGCGGCACGTGGCGGTCAACTGCGCGGCGCCCGTGCTCGTGTTCTGCACCGTGATGGTGGCCGACGCGATCGTGCTGGAGGCGTCGCTGTCGTTCATCGGCGCCGGCGTCCGCCCGCCGAACCCGTCCTGGGGCAGCGTCATCGCCGACGGCAAGAACCTCGTCCTGCTCGGCGGCTGGTGGGCGACCGTCTTCCCCGGCCTGCTCATCCTCGTCACCGTGCTCGCCCTGAACATCCTGTCCGAGGGCGTCTCCGACGCCTGGGCCGCCCCCGCCGCCACCCGGGCCGTGCCCGTCGCGGACGACCCCGTGGAGCGCGCCGAGCCCGGCTCCGGCGAGCCCGTCGAGCTGCCCGGCCTGGCCGAGGCCGCCCGCCGCCTCGCCGAACGCGCCCGCCCGCTGCCCTCCGGCCCGCCGATCCTGTCGGTGGAACGGCTGCGCATCGGCTTCACGGGGGGAGCGGACAGCGAGGGAGTGGACATCGTGGACGGCGTCTCCTTCGACGTACGGCCCGGCGAGGTGCTCGGCCTGGTCGGCGAGTCCGGATGCGGCAAGTCGCTGACCGCCCTGACCATCATGGGCCTGCAACCCCGCGAGGCCCGCGTCGGCGGCCACGTCCGCTTCGACGGGAAGGAACTGCTCGCCCTGCCGCGCAAAGCCCGTCGCCGGCTGCTCGGCCACGACATGGCCATGATCTACCAGGACGCCCTGTCGTCCCTCAACCCCGCCATGACCATCAAGGCCCAGCTCAAGCAGGTCACCCGCCGGGGCGGCCGGCGCACCCCGGCCGAGCTGCTGGAGCTCGTCGGCCTCGACGCCGGCCGCACCCTGTCGGCGTACCCGCACGAGCTGTCCGGCGGGCAGCGGCAGCGGGTGCTCATCGCGATGGCGCTGTCGCGCGAGCCGAAGCTGATCGTCGCCGACGAGCCCACGACCGCGCTCGACGTGACCGTGCAGGCGCAGGTCATCGAGCTGCTGCTGCGGCTGCGCGAGGAGCTCGGCTTCGCGCTGATCCTCGTCTCCCACGACCTCGCGCTCGTCGCCGACGTCACCGACCGGGTCGTCGTCATGTACGGCGGGCAGATCGTCGAGGCCGGCGCCACGCCCGCCCTCGTCGGCGCCCCCGCCCACCACTACGCCCGCGGGCTGCTCGGCTCCGTGCTGTCGCTGGAGTCGGGGGCAGAACGGCTCACCCAGATCCGCGGCGTCGTCCCGCCGCCCTCGGGGTTCCCCGCCGGATGCCGGTTCGCCGACCGGTGCCCGATGGCGAGCGCCGAGTGCTGGACCGACGCCCCGCCGCTGGAGGGCGACGCGCACCGGCACGCGTACGCCTGCCACCACCCGGCGACCGACCTGCGAGCCGGACTGGAGACCGCGGGGAGTGACCAGCATGCTTGAGCTCGACGACGTCCACGTCGTCCACAGGGCGCGCACCGGCGGGCTGTTCTCCCGCGACCGCGTCCACGCCCTGACCGGCGCGAGCCTGACCGTCGCCCCCGGCGAGACCGTGGGCGTGGTGGGGGAGTCCGGCTGCGGCAAGTCCACCCTGGCCAGGGTCCTCGTCGGGCTGCAACGGCCCACGTCCGGCACCGTGTCCCTGAACGGCCGCGACCTGTGGGCCATGAGCGACGCCGAACGCCGCACCGCCGTCGGGACCGGCGTCGGCATGGTGTTCCAGGACCCGTCCACGGCGCTCAACCGGCGGCTGCCCGTCCGCCAGATCCTGCGCGACCCGCTCGACGTCCACCGGCGCGGCACCCCCGCCGAGCGCGACGCCCGCGTCCGGGAACTGCTCGGCCTCGTCGGGCTGCCCGCCTCCGTCGCCGAGGCCCTGCCCGGCCGCCTGTCCGGCGGCCAGCGGCAGCGCGTCGCCGTCGCCCGGGCCCTCGCGCTGGAGCCCGCCCTGCTCGTCGCCGACGAGCCGACCAGCGCCCTCGACGTCTCCGTCCGGGCCCAGATCCTCAACCTGCTGCTCGACCTCAAGGACCGGCTCGGCCTGGCCATGGTGTTCGTCTCCCACGACATCCAGACGGTCAGGCGCATGAGCGACCGGGTGGTCAGCATGTACCTGGGGCGGATCGTGGAGCAGGCGCCCGCCAGGGCCGTACCCCTGGGGGCCCGTCACCCGTACACCCGGGCGCTGTTCTCCGCCACGCCCGGCCTGATCTCGCCGATCACGCCGATCCCGCTGACCGGAGCCGTGCCCTCGGCCACCCGGCCGCCGAGCGGGTGCCCGTTCCGCACCCGCTGCTGGCGCGCGGACGACACGTGCGCGGCGGCCTGGCCCGGCGCCACCACCGACGGCGACGACCACCTCTTCCACTGCCACCACCCGGTGACGGCGGGAGCGACCGACCTCGACCTGATCCAGGAGCGCTCGTGACGATGCCAGACCCCGCCGGACCCGCCCCGACCCCCGCCGCCGGCGGGCCGAGGGCCCTGACGGGGGTGATCCCGCCGGTGTGCACCCCGATGACCCCCGGCCACGAGGTGGACACCCGCTCCCTCGCCCGGCTCGTCGACCACCTGCTGGCCGGGGGCGTGGACGCGCTGTTCGTGCTCGGCTCGTCGTCCGAGGTGGCCTACCTGCCCGACGCCCACCGGCGCGCGGTCCTGGACACCGTCGTGGGACACGTGGCCGGTCAGGTGCCCGTGCTCGCCGGAGTCATCGACATGACCACACCCCGGGTCCTCGACCACGCCCGCGCCGCCCTGGACGCGGGTGTGTCGGGGCTGGTCGCCACGGCGCCCTTCTACACGCGTACGCACCCGGAGGAGATCCGCACCCACTTCCGGCTCATCGCCGCGCGGACCGGGCTGCCGCTGTACGCCTACGACCTGCCGGTGTCGGTCCACACCAAGCTCCCGGCCGCGCTGCTGCTGGAACTGGCCGCCGAGGGCGTGCTGGCCGGGGTCAAGGACTCCAGCGGCGACGACGGCGGCCTGCGCGAGATCATCCTGGGCCGCGCTCCCGGGTTCAGCGTGCTGACCGGGTCGGAGGTGACGGTCGACTCAGCCCTGTGGATGGGCGCGGACGGCGTCGTACCGGGCCTCGGCAACGTGGACCCCCACGGCTACGTCCGGCTGACCGCCTCCGCGGGCCGCGGCGACTGGGAGGCGGCCCGGCAGGAGCAGGAACGGCTGGTACGGCTCTTCGAGATCGTCCGGGTGGGGGGCACGCGGATGGGCGGCAGCTCGTCGGGGCTGGGCGCCTTCAAGGCGGCGCTGTACCTCCGGGGGATCATCGACTGCCCGGTGACGGCGCCGCCGCAGACGCCGCTGAACGACGACGAGATCGCCCGCGTCGGCAAGCACCTGGCGGCCGCGGGCCTGCTCTGAAAGCGAGGTCCTCCCGGGGGGCGCGCTTCGCGCGACGGCGCTCGGGCTGTGACAGTGGGGGAGCCGAGCTCCCCCACACCCCCTGGCCGGAGGCCTCCGGCCCCCGGACCCCCGGGCGCCGGCCACTGGGACGGTGGACGGCAAGTCACTGATGGCGTCACGGCGTCAGAAGGTCAGGCGGGGTTGCGGAGCAGGGCCGTGACGCGTTTGGCGATCAGTCGTTGGACCATCGGGGAGAGCCTGGGAATCAAAGGCGCGTCGCGCCCCTGTTGGGGAAGGCCATGCCGTTGAGTGGCAGCGGGTGACGGGGATCGAACGCGCGCTGCCAGCTCGAGCCGTTTCATGGTCGTGGCACCTTATGGCCATTCAACGCGGACCAGGTAGACCTCGCGCTGCCGGTCCAGGACCACGTATGTGGCAAGGCCGCGCTCTCCGAACGGGTGCGTAAGCATGTTCGCCCTGGGATTCGCAGAGTTGTACGGGTCTCCACTCCAGGGGGCGGTCTCCAGAAGCGTGAACAACTCGGCGAGGGGCCGCAATGCGTGATCAGGTAGCGCGGCGATCTGGTCCTCCGCCACGGGATCAAGGACGAGCTTGAACACCTAGACATCGATCCCGCGAGCAGCAAGGATCTCTCGCCACGGCCTGCCATGAGGTACCGGCTCGCCGGCGAGAGCCTGTCCGGCCCTGACGTGCATCTGACGACGCCCTTCGGGATCCTTCAGGGTGTCACACGCGGTGATCCACCAACGGTGCACGAAGGAGTTGAGTGCTCCAAGGTCCAGACTCACCCGTACCTCGTCGAGCACGGCCTTCAGTCCGGCGTCAAAGGCCTCGCGATCTTCTGGGACGACCAGCGCAGCCCGGATGGCCCGCAGGTTCTTTTCCGGCAGAGGTGCACCAGTGGGGACGAAGTCCTGCGGTTGCGCGGTCATGCCCTGCTCCCCTCTCTCTCCTCGAGAGACTACAGAGGGAAGGTGACATCGTTCATGCGCACGGCATGACGCGGCGCCCAGTCTGTGCGCATCCGCAGCCGGGACGGTAGGTCCGCCCTCAGCCCCGTCTCCTCCAAGATCTCGCGGAGCACCGCTCGTCGGCGAGCTCCCCGGCCTCCACCATTCCGCCGGGCAAGTCCATCCCGTGTCCGGGCCGTCCGCGTTTCGCTGTCGTACCAGGAGGACCTCGTCGTTTCGGCGTGCGATCGCGCTGACGGTGAGTACGGACAGCGCCTTCACGATTGTCCGGGATCGCCGGTGCCGCGTGCTGCCGCGACCACCCGCATCAGCGCCTTGTGCAGGTCCTGGAGCTCCTCCAGGCTCATGCCGGGACGGGCCACGATCGCCGGGGGATCTTCTCCGCCTCCGCCCGCAACGCCCGGCCGGCCGGGGCGGGGGTCACGTACAGTGCCAGGCCCAGATGCGGCCTCTGAAGGAGGGCAAGCACTTCGAGCACGGTCCGGCCAAGTTCATCTTCATCACGCTGATCGTCGTGGTGGTGCTGACGCACACTGTCGGGCTCGCCATCGCCACGCACTTCGCCTGAGGGATCGAACCGCGGGGGCTATGGGCGACGTACAACTCTGGCGCCACAAGCCCGGCGGTGAGAGCTGGGGCCTTCCCCGCGAAGAGACGTGACGTCCCGCGATGTGGCCGGGGCTTGTCCACTCGCCTCCATTTTCACCTTATAGCGCTACAGGGGGCTTGCGGCAAGACCCGGGTCGTGCCACAGAATCGCCAGCCGGAGCCGGAGGCTGCTGAACGGGGGATTCGTGATCGACGTGATCATCGTCGGCGGTGGGCCGACCGGCCTGATGTTGGCCGGCGAGTTGCGGCTGCACGGTGTGCGCACGCTCGTCCTGGAGAAGGAGGCGGCGCCGACCCGGCACGTCCGCGCGCTCGGCCTGCACGTGCGCAGCATCGAGGTGATGGACCAGCGGGGGCTGCTGGAGCGGTTCCTCGCCAACGGCATGCAGTACCCGGTCGGCGGTTCCTTCGCCGGCATCGACAAGCCCCCGCCCGACCGGCTGGACACCGCGCATCCCTACGTCCTCGCCATCCCGCAGCCCACCACTGATCGCCTGCTGGCCGAGTGGGCCACCGAGCTCGGCGCCGAGATCCGGCGCGGCTGCGAACTGGTCGGCCTGAGCCAGGACGATGACGGGGTGACCGCCGAGCTGGCCGACGGCACGCGACTGCGCTCGCGCTACCTCGTCGGGTGCGACGGCGGACGCAGCACGGTGCGCAAGCTGCTCGGCGTCGGCTTCCCCGGTGAGCCGACCCGGGTCGAGACGCTGCTGGGCGAGATGGAGGTGACCGCGCCGCCGGAGACGGTGGCCGCCGTGGTGGCCGAGATCCGCGCGACCCAGAAGCGGTTCGGCCTCGGGCCCATGGGGGACGGGGTGTACCGCGTCATCGTGCCCGCGGCGGGGGTGGCCGAGGACCGCTCCGTCCCGCCGGCGTTCGAGGAGTTCAAGCAGCAGCTACGGGTGATCGCCGGCACCGACTTCGGCGTCCACTCCCCGCGCTGGCTCTCCCGCTTCGGCGACGCCACCCGGCTGGCCGAACGGTACCGGACCGGCCGGGTGCTGCTGGCCGGCGACGCGGCGCACATCCACCCGCCGGTCGGCGGGCAGGGCCTCAACCTGGGCATCCAGGACGCGTTCAACCTCGGCTGGAAACTGGCGGCCGAGGTCGCCGGCTGGGCGCCGGGCGGACTGCTGGACAGCTACCACACCGAACGCCACCCGGTGGCCGCCGACGTGCTCGACAACACCCGCGCGCAGATGGAGCTGCTGTCGCCCGAGCCGGGTACCCAGGCCGTCCGCCGGCTGCTGTCGGAGCTGATGCGCTTCGACGAGGTGAGCCGGTACCTGACCGAGAAGATCATCGCGATCGGGGTCCGCTACGACTTCGGCGCCGGGCACGACCTGCTCGGCCGGCGGATGCGCGACGTCGGCCTGAAGCGGGGCCGCCTCTACGAGCTGACGCGCGCCGGGCGTGGGCTGCTGCTCGATCAGACTGGCCGGCTCTCGGCGGCGGGATGGGCGGACCGGGTCGACCATGTCGCCGACAGCAGCGAGGAGCTGGACGTGCCCGCCGTGCTGCTGCGGCCCGACGGCCACGTGGCCTGGCTGGGCGAGGATCAGCGGGACCTGGTCGACCAGCTGTCCCGCTGGTTCGGCGCCCCTGCCGACTGAGCATGCCCCTGCCGATCAAGCGCGCGGTCGTGGCCGGAGGGCGCCTTCCCTCCGGGCTGAGCCTGGGCACGCAGATCCTCCTCGCCGTCGTGGCTCTCGTCGTCATCTTCGTGGTGCTCCCGCATCTCGGTGAGCCGGACGCGTCACGCGTCCGGCCCACCGGGGTGGTCCAGGCCTAGTGCGGCGGCCAGGTCGCGCAGGCACTCCTCGAAGACCGGCTCCAGATCGGTGTAGGCGAAGTCCAGCTGGTGCAGGACTTCAATGCACAGCAGGCCGTACAGCCGGATCCAGCACGACAGGAAGACGTGAGCCGCCTCGGGCGGCAGCAGGTCCTCCCGCTCATGCCGGGCGCGCTCCTCGGCCGCTCACTCACCTCCGCCTACACCTGGACGATCTGACACCCCTTTCACCGGGTGAGGTCGCGGCCGAGGAAGGCCAGGAGCCGCCGGTGGACGGGGCGTCACTGGCCACCGGGACGGCGGTCCCGAACATGCCGGGGCGGCACGGCGCGCAGCAACGTGTCGCGCAGCCACCCGGCGATCCCGGTCCGGGACGTCAACCGCGACTGCCGCACCGCCGCCAGCATCATGCGGTCGGCGCGCGGCCTGCGCCCATCGTGCACGGCTGTACGGGGCACGACGAGCAGCGGCCTTGACGGGTCGGCCCGGCCTCCTCAGGCCAGTGGTCCGGCGACGGTGCGAACCCGCTGCCCGCCGCGCCCATCCCGGTCCGGCATATGGTGGTGATCGACCGGCTTTCCGGCAGTTCCTCCCCGCAGAGAAACGCTTCCAGAGAAACGCTTCCAGAGAACGGAGACGCTCCGTGTCCCGTGACGTCAAGATCCCCGGGCCCGATCACCCCATCACGGTCGCGGCGGCCTCCACCCGTGTGGTCGTCCGCGTCGGTGACCGGGTCATCGCCGACACCACCCGCCCGCTGGTCCTGCGTGAGTCGACCTATCCCGCGGTGCACTACATCCCGATCGAGGACGTCGATCCCGGCCTGATCCGGCGGAGCGACACCCGTACGTACTGCCCGTACAAGGGCGAGGCGTCCTACTACAGCATCGTCACCCCCGAGGGTGAGGTGGACGACGCCATATGGACGTACGAGGAGCCCTGCGAAGCGGTCGGCGAGATCGGCGGGCACGTCGCCTTCTACCCCGATCGGGCGCGGCTCATGGTCGAACCGTCCTGAGGCGGCGGGCATCGCGGCGCGTGCCGGGGACAACGGCTTCCTGGGAGAGATCGGGCCGGTCCACCCCGCTGCTCCCAGCACCGACCAGATGGACCACCGCTCCATCCCCGCGCCGGGCATAACGCTTTGAGGAACCATTCCTTCCTCAATGCCCCGTAGCGTTCCCGTCACCTGCCCAGCCGACGAAGGGAACACCCCATGCCGCGAGGACCCGTCGCCCAGCCCCCCTCCGACGCGGACGCCCTGACGTTCGAGGACGCCGCCGAGTGGGAGACGTGGCTGGCCGAGCATCACGAGACGTCCGGCGGCGTCTGGTTGCGGATCGCCAAGAAGGGCTCGGGCAGGGTGTCGGTGACGCGGGGTGAAGCGCTCGACGTCGCGCTCTGCTACGGCTGGATCGACAGCCACACCCGATCGTGCGACGAGGCGTATTTCCTGCAGAGGTTCTCGCCGCGCCGGTCCCGGAGCGTCTGGTCCAAGGTGAACGTGGCCAAGGTCGAGGAGCTCATCGCCGAAGGACGCATGCGCCCGCCGGGCCTGGCCGTGGTGCTGGCGGCCCAGGCCGACGGGCGCTGGGACGCCGCGTACGAGTCGCCGAGGAACGTCACCGTCCCCGAGGACCTGGTCGAGGCGCTGGAACAGGACGAGCGGGCGAAGGCGTTCTTCCACACCCTCGGCAAGTCCGACCAGTACATCGTCATCCTGCGGCTCATGACGGCGAGGACCCCGGAGACGCGGGCGGCCCGCCTGGGCAGGATGGTCGCCAGGCTGGCGGCGGGGGAGAAGGTGCGCTGAGAAGAACCGAGGCAGGAGAAAATTCGTCGGCGGGTCGTGTCCATCCGGCCGGGGGCCGTTCGTGGTGATGGTGTGCGGCGGGCCCGCCGCACGACGACTCGACCCGAGAGGGGATCACCGTGAAGTACATGCTGCTGATCAACGCCGGCACCTCCGGCCAGGACGAGGACGCGTGCACCGTCGAGGACTGGATGGCCTATGACCAGGCCGTGCGGGAGGCGGGCGTCTGGGTGTCCGGCGAGTCGCTGGCCGATCTGGTGACCGCCACGACCGTCCGCGTGGACAGGGACGGCAAGCGGAGCGTCACCGACGGGCCGTACGCCGAGACCCGGGAGGTGCTGGGCGGCTTCTACGTGATCGACGTGCCGGACCTGGACGTCGCCCTTGACTGGGCCGCCCGCTGCCCGGGCGCGCGCGGCGGCGGGTCGGTCGTGGTGCGCCCGGTCGCCGACTTCGACGCGTGACTCCGATGCGTGAGAACGCACGACTCCGGTGCGTGAGGACGCGTGACCCCCATGCGTGAGGTCGAGGCGGTCTTCCGGGAGGAGCGCGGCCGGCTGCTGGCCGCGCTCGTGCGCCGCTTCGGCGATCTCGACCTGGCGGAGGAGGTCACCTCCGACGCCGTCGAGGCGGCGCTGAAGCACTGGCCGGTCGAGGGCGTGCCGCCCAAGCCGGGCGCGTGGCTGATGACGACGGCGCGGCGCAAGGCGGTCGACCGGCTCAGGCGCGACCGGGCCCTGGCCGCTCGACTGGCGATCCTGCAGGTGGAGGCGGAGCGGGCCGCGTACGCCCCGCCCGCCGACACGCTCGACGACCTGCACGACCTGCCGGACGAGCGGCTGCGGCTGTTCTTCACCTGCGCCCATCCCGCGCTGCCCGCCGAGGACCGCGGGGCGCTGATGCTGCGCTGCCTGGCGGGGATGGGCACCCCGGAGGTGGCGCGGGCCTACCTGGTGCCGGTCCAGACGATGGCCAAGCGGATCGTCCGGGCGAAGAAGAAGATCCGTGAGGCGCGCATCCCGTTCCGCGTGCCCGGCGCGGACGAGCTGCCGGAACGGCTGCCCGGTGTGCTTCAGGCGGTCTACTCGATCTTCACCGAGGGGTACGCGGCCAGTTCGGGCCCCGACCTGCAACGGCTGGACCTGGCCGAGGAGGCGATCCGGCTGGCGCGGATCCTGCGCCGGCTGCTGCCCGACGAGCGGGAGGTCGCCGGGCTGCTGGCGCTGTTGCTGCTGGTCCACGCGCGCCGCGACGCCCGTACCGGTCCCGGTGGCGAGCCGGTGCTGCTGGACGGGCAGGACCGGGACCGCTGGGACCGGGCCATGATCGAGGAGGGTTCGGCGCTGGTGGTGACCGCGCTGAGCGGCGGCCCGCCCGGCGTGTACGGCGTGCAGGCCGCGGTCGCGGCGCTCCACGACGAGGCGGCGGACCTGGCCACGACCGACTGGCCGCAGGTCGTGGCCCTGTACGACGTGCTGCTGGCGCTCGATCCGTCGCCGGTGGTCGCGCTGAACCGGGCGGCGGCCGTGGCCATGCGCGACGGGCCCGAGGCCGGCCTGTCGCTGCTGGAGGAGCTGGCCGGCGAGCCGCGGCTGCGCGACTATCACCCGTACCTGGCGGCGCGCGCCGACCTGCTGCACCGGCTCGGCCGCCTTCCCGAGGCCGCGGCGGGCTATCGCGCGGCTCTTGAGGTGGCCGGGAGCGAGCCCGAACGCGCCCACCTGCGGCGCCGCCTGGCCGCCGTCGAGGAATGCTGAACTTCGTCGCCGGGATGGGAACGGAGTGGACGCTGCGGCGGTTGGTTCTGGACGACGTACATCGATCCGTGAAAGAACCAGGAGCCTCCTATGACCGCCACAGAGGGCACGCCGTCGCCCGTCCGTCAGCTCCGCCTCGTCGTCGAGGCCGAGGACTACGAGGCCGCGCTCGCGTTCTACCGGGACGTGCTGGGGCTCCCCGAGCAGGCGGCGTTCTCCAGCGACGGGGGCGCCCGGGTCGCGATCCTGGACGCGGGCCGGGCCACCCTGGAGATCGCTAACCCGGCCCAGAAGAAGTACATCGACGAGGTCGAGGTGGGGCGGCAGGTGGCGCCCAAGATCCGGGTCGCGTTCGAGGTGGACGACGCCCAGGCCACCACGGACCGGCTCGTGACCGGCGGCGCCGACCAGGTCGCTCCGCCCACCCTCACTCCGTGGCAGTCGCTGAACGCGCGGCTCGACGCGCCGGCGGGGCTGCACATCACGGTGTTCCAGGAGACGCTCAGCCTGGAGGAGCGCGAATCACTCGACGGCTTCGGCACCGAGGGCACTGAGGGCGCCTGAGGGTACTGAGGGTGATTGAAGGCGACTGTGAGTGTCCGAGGCGGCTGAAGGGCATCGGGGATCTGGGGGCGTCGGGGGCCCGCGCCGGGACGTGATTGGTAAGGCGGCTTGCAGACTTCCGGTAAGGCGGCTTACGATTTCCGGATGTCTCCTCATGATCTTGTCCCCTCCGCGCGCGCCGAACTCGTCGCCCGGTTCGGCGCGCCGCTGGGCGTCGAGGAAGCCCGCGCCCACTGGGGCCGGTTGGTGCGCGCCGCGCAGGACGGCGACACCACGCTCCTCACCCGGGAGCGCTGGGAGTGGGCCGCCCTGATCCCGGTCTCCGGAGTGTCCGGGCCGCTGACCGGCCTCGCGGCCGTGCCACTGTCGACCGCCCGCCGCAAGCTCGGCGACCTCGTACGGCAGGCGACCCTCCCGTACGGGGACGGCCCGCTGCTGCTCACCCGCCACCGCACTCCGGTGGCGGCCCTGATCGCCGCCCGTCATGTGGCGGGCAGAGAGGTGCGCGAGCACCGTCTGGTCCCCGAGGATCTGCTGCGCGACGGCCACACCATCCTCCTGAGCCGCCTCCCGGAGGCGGACCGTCCCGCCTACGCCGCGGTCGTCCGTGACCCCGACGGCGCAGACGTGGCCGCCGGCGACGGCGGCAGCATCGACGAGGCGCTGCGGCGGCTGCGCCGCACGGAGGGATGACGGCCGTAGGGGTGACGGCCGTAGGGGTGACGGCGCCCCTCCCGCGCTAGCAGCCCGGGGTGCCGGCCGCGTACAACACGTCGCGCAGCCCCGGGAGCGTCGCCTCGCGGCCGGCGTGCCAGACGAGGCGGAGGCTGAGGTCGGGCGCCGGGAACGCGAGCCGCGCGAGCGTGCCCGCCCCCAGGGCGGCGGACACCGCGAACCCCGGCAGCAGGGCGATCCCGAGCCCCTGCTCGGCCCAGGCACGCATCACCTGGACCCCGCCCACCTGGACCCGTTCCGGGCCGGGGCCGATGAGCCGGTCCGCGGCCATGAGGAACGAGCAGTTCGGCCCGTTCACCAGGAGCCGCTCGCCCGAGAGGTCGCCGGTGGACACCCGGGAGCGGCCGAGGAGCGGATGGCCGGGCGCGGCGACCAGGACGAGAGGAACGGAGTCCACGTCGAGGAACGTCAGCGGCGCGGGCGGCGGCGCGAAGCCGAGGTCGCCGAGGGTCTCGCCCGTGTCGAGGACCAGCGCCGCCTCCAGCCGCCCGGCGGTCACGTCGGCGAGCAGGTCGTCGCGGCTCACGCTGGGAAGCACCTCCACGCGCAGGCCGGGACGGCGCTCGGCCAGCCTGGCCAGCACGCGCGGCACGCAGGCGGCCACGATCGTCTCCAGCGCCCCCAGCCGGACGTCCTCCGGCTGCCCGGCCACCTCGCGGCGCGCCTGCTCGGCCTGGTCGAGCAGACGCCGCGCCCAGCCCTGGAGCCGACGCCCGGGCCCGGTCAGGACCATCCCTCTCGGGGTCCGGTCGAACAGCGTCACGCCGAGGGACTTCTCCAGGACGCGGATCTGCTCGGAGACGCTGGACGGGGCGAGGTCCAGGGCGTTGGCGGCGTCCGTCACCGTCCGGTGCCGCACGACGGCCTCGAAGGTCCGCAACTGACGCAATTCCACGCCCATGCCAACCGGTGCAGCGGCGGACGGCATTCCACCCTGCGTGCATGCAGCTTGCATGCTAGCGTGGTGGTATGGCGATCATACAGATCAGAGACGTCCCGGAGTCCACCGAACGGACGCTCAAGGCGCGTGCGGAGCGCGCCGGCAAGTCTCTGGCGGCGTACCTCCGTGACCTCCTGAACGAAGAGGCCGCCCAGCCCGCGCCCGACGAGGTGATGGCCAGGATCGCCGCCGACGAGCCGGTGCCGTACGACCCCGACTTCGTGCGCGAGACCTTGCGCGAGGGGCGCCGGTGAGCCTGGTCGTCGACGCCTCCATCGTGTTCCGTCTGCTGGCGAACGTGAAAGGCGACGATCCGCTCCGCCGGCGACTGGCCCGCACGCTGCACGCCCCAGCACTGATCGACGTCGAGATCGCCTCGGTTGTGCGCGGGCATGTGATCACCGGCAAGGCTGAGGTGCGCATCTCCGCAGAGCGGGGCCGCCTCATGCTGGACCGGTTCGCGAAGCTCAAGATCGTGCGGCATCCTATGCTGCCGCTGCAGCCACGGGTGCTGGAGTTGCGCCACAACCTCACCGCCTACGACGGGATGTACGTGGCGCTCGCCGAGCTGCTGGGGATGCCGCTGCTCACCGGTGACGCGAAGTTCGCCGGTTCGACGGGTCACCGGGCGGAGATCCACCACTACACCTAGCCGCCCCACGGCGTTCGGAATCTCCGAACGCGCTCTGCGGCCGGGCCGGTGGAGCCGCGGCGGGCCGGAGCCGACAGTGTGCGGCATGACTTCTCCCCTCATCTGTGCGCCTCCGCGCGGTCATCGGCGGAGCGCGGCGCTGCTCGGCGTGTCACTCGGGTACTTCATGGTGCTGCTCGACATGACGGTGCTCTCCGTCGCCGAGCTCGACCTGGCCGCGTCGCTGCGCACCTCGATCGCCGGCCTCCAGTGGGCCACCACCGGCTACACCGTCGTCTTCGGCGCGTTGCTGCTGTCCGGCGGGGCGGTCGCCGACCGTTACGGGGCCGACCGGGTGTTCCGTGCCGGTGTGGCGGTGTTCGCCCTCGGCTCGCTGCTGTCGGCCCTCGCTCCCGGCCTGGGCGCGCTGGTCGGGTCGCGGGCGGTGCTGGGTGCCGCGGGTGCGGCCTGCGTGCCCGCCTCCATGGCCGTCATCGCGCGGCTCTACCCGGCCCCGGCCGAGCGGACCCGGGCGATGGCGGCCTGGGCGGCCATCAGCGGTGCGGCCGTCGCCGCCGGCCCCGTCGCCGGCGGCGCGCTCGTGGACCTGGCCGGATGGCGGGCGATCTTCCTGGTGAACGTGCCGATCGGCCTGCTGGTGCTGGCGCTGACCGCCGGGCGGGGACTGCGGGCGTCTCGTGGTGCGGGCCTGCGGGCGTCTCACGGTGGGGGTCTGCGGGCGTCTCGCGGTGGGCGCGGCGCGGCCCTCGGCGAAGCGACCGGGTCTCCGGGTGGGGAGCGGCGGATCGACTGGGCGGCCCAGCTCGCCGCCTGCGCGGTGCTCGCGCTGCTGACCGACGCGCTGATCGCGGCGGGCTCGCGGTCCTGGGCGCACGCGGCCGGGTCGGCGGCGGCCACGGCGCTGGCGGCCCGCGGGTTCGCCGTCCTCGAACGGCGCAGCGACGCCCCCGTGCTGAACCGGTCGCTCCTCGGCAGCGGCGGCGTGCGGGCCGGTCTGGCCGCCGGGGCGGTGGTGAGCTTCACCCTGAACGGCGGCCTGTTCGTGCTGCCGCTGCTGCTCCAGCAGGGCCGTCACCTCAGCGCGGTGGCCAGCGGCCTGGCGTTCCTGCCGCTCACCCTGCCGTTCGTCGTCAACCCGCCGCTGACCGGCCGGATCGTCGCCCGCGTCGGCCCGCGCCCGCCGATCCTGGCCGGGCTGGCGCTGCTCGCCGCGGGCGGCGGCGGGCTGGCGTGGGCCGTCGGCGCCGGCGCCTCGTACGGGTGGCT
>NZ_JBFAIA010000126.1:0-24781 GCF_040654455.1 Nonomuraea sp. NPDC050691 | reverse complement strand
GATCGGGCTGCTCGAACTCGTCTCCGCGGACCTGCGCGTGTCGCCGTCGGCCATCGGCTACCTGGTGACGTGGTACGGCCTGACGGTGGCGGTCCGGCGGGGCCGGCACGCTGGCGGCGCGAGGGGCTCCGGCGTATTGGACCGCGAGTCG
The DNA here is from genome assembly GCF_040654455.1 of Nonomuraea sp. NPDC050691. Taxonomy (NCBI): domain Bacteria; kingdom Bacillati; phylum Actinomycetota; class Actinomycetes; order Streptosporangiales; family Streptosporangiaceae; genus Nonomuraea; species Nonomuraea sp. NPDC050691. The sequence continues at coordinate 24,630 of NZ_JBFAIA010000126.1, read as the reverse complement.
GAATAGTTCGGCGACGTCGCGTTTCTTCAGGATGACATGGACAGACTCACGGTCCTCTGCATGAGCCGCACGGCCGTCTTCCGGCTCATCAAAAGCGGAACTCCGCTCGATCAAGCGCGATGGCTACCGCCTCATCCCTACCGCCGCGCTCCTCGACTTTGCCCGTGCGCTTGAGGCCAGTGCAGAGCAGGAGGCGGTGTGATGGCCACAAGGCAGCCCAACGGCCGCTCGTCCATCTAGCTTGGCAAGGACGGTGTCTGGCACGGCTGGGTGACTATCGGGATCAAGCCGGATGGCTCTCCCGATCGTCGCCACCGCAAGGGCACGACTGAAGCGGAGGTAACCCGGAAAGTCCGCGAACTGGAGGGCCAACGGCAGTCCGGACATGTCGGAAAGCCGGGCCGTGCGCCCACCGTAGAGGAGGTGGATGGGGGAGTTCCTCGGTGCGATCTGTGAGCGGCTCGTCCACGCGCATGCTGGAAGAAGGCCTGTCTCCCAGCTCCGTCCTCAAGGTGCACCGCATCCTGTCCCGCGCGCTCGCGATCGCGGTCCGGCGCGGCCGCATCACGCGCAACGTCGCGACGCTCGTGGACGCTCCTTGGGCCACGGCCACGGCCACGGCCACGGCCACTGAGATCGAACCGCTGACCAGAGAGAAGGCTCGGCGCATTCTTTGATGTGGCCAAGACTCGGAGGCACGGTGCTCGCTGGTTGGCCACGCTCGCGCTCGGTATCCGCCAGGGGGAGGCGCTCGGCCAGCGTTGGTCGTACGTCGATCTGACGAGCGGCGAGATCAGGGCGTGGTTCCAGATCCAGCGCGCCGAGTGGCAGCACGGTTGTCACGATTCACACGCCTGTGGAAGGCAGGCCGCATCCCTGCGGATCGGCAACGAAACGTTGTCGGGCATGACAAAGACACCTCTTTCTGCGGGAAGTTCGAGGAACTACGCCTTTTCGAGCCGGCTGGTGAGCGGAAGCAGCACCAGCGGGATCACGACCGCCGCCGTGAGCGCGATCAGCAACGGCACGCGCTCGCCGGGCGTGAGATGGTGCAGCAGCTGGAGGTGGATCGCCAGGTGCGGCCCGGCGAACACCAGGTACACGGCGAGTGCCGTACGGGCCATGCTCCGCCGCACGATGAAAACGCTCACGCCCAGCACCACCGACGTGGCCAGGCTCATCGCGCCGTAGTCCGTCATCAGATGCGCGTTGTACGGCATGCGCATCCCCACCCAGGGGATGTCGAAGAATGAGCGAGGGAACAACAGCGCCCAGCCCCCCACGGCGAACTGCGCCACAGCGAGGAAGGCCAGGCCCGCGCGCAGCCAGGTGCGGGCGCTCATGCGGCGAGGAACTCGTCGAAGGTGATCCGCCCGTCGGCGTGCTCGGGGGCCAGATGTGCCCCTTCGCGGAAGCCGCGGATGCCGGCCCCGGGCATCGGCACCGACACCACCGGCCGGCGGCTGGAGCGCGATCGCGCATAAGCGCGGGCCAGATCGGCGGCGGAGCGCACCTCGGGCCCGCCCATGTCCGGCACCCGGCCGGCCGGCGGCGCACCTGCCAGGGCGGCCAGGCGAGCGGCCACCTCGCCGGCGTCGACGGGCTGGAAGCTGACCCCGCTGGGCATCACGATCATCGGTAGCCACCGCTGGCGCGCGCACATCCAGACAATGAGCTCGTGGAACTGGGTCGTACGCTGGATCGTCCACGGCAGGCCGGAGCGTTCCACGAGCTGCTCACAGGCCAGCTTCGCCCGATGGTAAGGCACGTCCACCCGGTCGACGCCGACGATGGACACGTACATCAGATGCGGGCGCCCGCCTCGCATCGCCGCCTGGATGAGGCTGCGCGTGCTGTCGATGTCCGTACGGCCTTTACCGGTCGCGCAGTGGACAATCACCCCGACGCCGTCGACCGCCTCCTCCAGGCCCTCACCGGTGCGCAGGTCACCGCGGCACGTCTGCTCGTCCGACGGCGGCTTGCGGCTCAGCACGCGGACGGCATGACCGGCCGACAGCAGCCGTGGTACGAGCGCGCGGCCGAGCCGGCCGGTACCGCCCGTCACCAGGATCAGGTTCGTCACGGGTAGAAACCCCCCACGGAGAGCGCGATGCCGGGGTGTTCCGGCCTCGCGCGGCTGTCAGGTCACCGCCTCACGCCGGGTCCGGCGTTCGCGGTCACCCATTAAGAACCGGATAGGCCTCCGGAATGTGACAACCGGAGTTTGTCGGGTTGGCGACGATGCGAATCCCGCTGATCCGGCCGCCCGACGTCTCCGGCACCAGCACGCCGACCAGCTCCTCACCGGCCCAGGCCAGCAGCCCCAGTGCGCCGTTCACCTCCGCAGCCGACAGTCTCACCCCCTGACCGGCGATGCTCGACGAGCCGACCAGGTAGCGCGCCACCTGGGAGACGCCGGAGATGGGCCGCCGGGCAGCGCCGACCCTGCCGCCACCGTCCACCCACACGGTCACGTCCTCGGCCAGCACCTTCTCCAACCCCGGCAGATCCCCCTGTTCCGCGGCTGCCAGGAAGCTTTCCACCAGGGCGCGGGGGCAGGCCTGGCCTGCCCGGCGAGCGGAGCCGCCACGCGCCTCGGCCAGGCGCCGGCGAGCTCGGGTGTACAGCTGCCGGGAGTTCGCCTCGGATGAGTCGATGACCTCGGCCACCTCCCGATGGCTGTAGTCGAAGGCTTCGCGCAGGACGAACACCGCGCGCTCCGACGGGTTGAGCCTTTCCAGCAGCACGAGGAAGGCCAACGAGACGAACTCCCGCTGCTCGGCACTGTCCAGGGGGCCCAGAGCGCCGCCCGCGGTCAGCACCGGCTCCGGCAGCCAGCAACCGACATAGCTCTCCCGGCGCGCACGCGCGGACGCCAACCGGTTCGCACACAGGTTGGTGGCGACCTTGGCCAGCCACGCCCACGGCGACTCGACAGTGCTCGCCTGATGCCAACGCAGGAAGGTGTCCTGGACGACGTCCTCGGCCTCCTCAGCCGAACCCAGCATCCGATAGGCCAGCCCGAACAGCTTCGAGCGGTGCCGCTCGAACTCCGCAACCGCATCAACTGTCACGCCCACAGCCTCTCAGGCCGCCTGGCGGGCCCGGTCGTCTGGATGACATGAGCGGCGTCGTCCACTCCTACGGCAGCGCCCCTCGCTCTTCCCCGCCTGCGTGCACGGCCACGTCGACCACGTGCGCGAGCTCCTCAAGACCGGCATCGAGGTCGACCATCATCCTGCTCGGTGACGGGGCGGAGCCGTACCAGCGGATCGTCCGGCTGCTGCTCGACGACGGGGCCGACCCGCACCTGGCCGACCGCAACCGCGCGCTCCGCCAGCCTCCTGTCCGCCCGCCCCGCCTTCTCCCACCTCGATTCCGCCGCCTCCTGACCGCCGCGAGGGGCGGGCCGTACGGGCCTCAGCGGACCCGGAAGTTGGCCATCATCATCATGTCCTCGTGCTCCAGGTTGTGGCAGTGGAAGACGTACGTGCCCCGGTAGCCGTCGAACCTGAGCAGCACCTCCGCCTGGTCGCCGCTCGCCAGGTCCACGGTGTCCTTCCAGCCGGAGGTGAAGCGGCCACCCGCCAGCACCTGGAACGGCGCGAGATGGATGTGGACGGGGTGCGGCACGTTCTTCGCGCGCAGCGTCCACCGTTCGACCGTGCCGAGCGCGGGCTCGGCCGCGATGTGGTCCGGGGTGAACGGCCGGCCGTTGACCGTCCACACCGGCATGCCGTGCCGTTCCGCGCCGCCCCGCTCGAAGGTGAAGGTGCGCTCGACCACCGCGGCCGACGGCGACAGCGGCTCGAAACCGGCCAGCCGGGACGGCACGCGGCTGTCGTCGGCCGCCCTGCGCGCCACCACGAACCGCATGACGTTCGCCGTGCCGTTCTCGCCGAGCCGGTTGACCAGCGTCACCCGCTGCCCGAGCGGATATCGGGAGAAGTCCACCACCACGTCGAACCGCTCCGCCTGCGCGATCTGCAGCTCCTGGTGCCCGACCGGCGCTCCGAGCAGCCCGAGGTCGCTGCCGACCTGGACGAACGCGGGCCCGGAAGGCGGCGGCGGATCGAGCGCGAGCCGGTAGCGGCGCGCGTTGGAGGCGTTCAGCAAGCGGAACCGGTAGCGTGCCGCGGCGACCTCCATGACCGGCCACGGCGCGCCGTTCACCAGCACGCAGTCGCCGAGCACGCCGCTGATGTAGTCGCTGTGCACGTCCGGGTAGAGCAGCGAGCCGTCCTCGGCGAAGGACCGGTCGGCGATCATGAGGGGGACGTCCCTGTCGCCTTTCGGCAGCGGGAGCGCGTCCTCCTCGTCGTCACGCACGAGGTGGAACCCCGCGAGGCCCCGATAGACCTGCGGACCGGTGAACTCCATCCGATGGTCGTGATACCACAGGGTGGCCGCGGGCTGGTCCAGCGGATACACGTACTCGCGCGCCGTTCCGGGCGCGACCAGGTCCGTGGGATACCCGTCGTGCTCGGCCGGAGTCCTGCCGCCGTGCAGATGAACGACCACGGGGGCGGGCAGCTCGTTGCGGTGCCGCACGATCGTGGTGCGCCCGCGCCGCGACACGATCGTCGGCCCGGGGAAGATCCCGTCGTACCCCCACACCTGGGTCCGCAGTCCGGGCAGCAGCTCCGCCTCGCCGACGCGCTGCGTGATCTCGTACACGTCCGCGTCGCCGTCCGTGCGCGCGGGCCGTAGCACCGGGGGGATCGGCAGCGGCACGGTGAACGGCGCGGGCAGCCGGGCCGTACTGCGCACCAGCGCGCCCGCGCTGGATCCCGTCTCCACGTTCGCGCCCCCGCGGCCCGGCGATCCGTGGCCGTCGCCCGGGGAGCACCCGGCGAGCGGGACGAGCACCAGCCCTTCCGCGGCGGCCCGCAGCAGCCGCCGCCTCGACACGTTCACGACCTCCCCCTCCGCGCCTTGTCGATCACGACGGCGACCACCGCGCCCACGACGGCCAGCACCTGCGGGCCGAACCCGATGACGAACGTCCACGGCGGCCCCACCGGCCCGTTACCTGCGACGATCCTGCCCAGCACCTCGCTGAACAGCAGAAATCCCGCTGCCAGACCGGCGAAGAGCCCGAGGATGGCGACTCCCAGCGTTCTCATGCCGCCGCACGTTAGGCCCGGCGGGAGGCGGCGCGTCATCGGCCGGGGGCGACAGCGGATGTCAACATCCGGCGACTGCGGCCCACCGGCCGTGCTGGCTATCCTCGGGTTCGTGATCGAGGGGAATCGCGAGGTCGCCGGGGACGCGGCGCTGGGCGTCGCCGTGTCGGCCGTCGTCGCCGTCGCCGTCACGATGGACCTCGGCGGCCACCGCGCTCCCGACGCGGCGGCCTACGCCTTCGTGGCCGGTCTCGGCGCGCTCATGCTCGTGCGGCGCCGCTTCCCCGTGCTGGCGCTCGTGGCCACGGCCACCGGCCTGCTCGCCTACTACGCGGCGGGCTACCCGCCGATCGGCCTGGCCCTGCCCGTCGCGGCGGCGCTCTACTCCGCCGCCGAGGCGGGCAGGCTCATGGTCGCCTCCGCCGTGGCGGCCGCCCTGGTGGTGGTGAGCACCACGTTCCGGCTCCGCGACGGTGAGGACCCCGGATACCTGCTGGGGTTCGAGCTGGCGTCCACCCTGGGCCTCATGGTGGCCGCCATCGCGCTCGGCGCCGCCGTACGGGCCACCCGGCTGCTGCGCGCCGAGCAGCGCCGCAGCGCGGACCTCGCCGCCGCCGAGCGCGAGCACGAGGCGGGCCGGCGCGTGCAGGAGGAACGGCTGCGCATCGCCAGGGACCTGCACGACGTGCTCGGCCACACCATCGCGGTGATCTCCGTGCAGGCCGACGTGGCCCGCGAGGCGCTCGACGGCGACCCCGAGGCGGCGCGCTCCGCGCTCGCCGTCATCAGGCGCGCTGGCGACGACGCCATCGGCGAACTGCGCGGCACCCTCGGCCTGCTCAGAGACCAGGGCGGGGGAGAGGGCCGCGCCCCGGCCGCCAGCCTGCGCCACCTCGACCCACTGGTGGCCGCGGCCACCGCGGGCGGGCTCGCCGTCGAACTGGCCACCGAGGGAGAGGCGGCGCCGCTGCCCGCGGTCGTCGACGGCGCCGCCTGCCGCATCGTGCAGGAGGCGCTGACCAACTGCCTGCGGCACGCCGGAGCGAGCAGGGCGGAGGTACGGCTGCGTTACGAACGCGACCGGCTCCGCGTCACCGTCTCCGACGACGGCCGCGGCGCCGACCTCACCGCCGGGCCCGCCGGGCGGGGCCTCACGGGGATGCGGGAGCGCGCCGCGCTGCTCGGCGGCCGGGTGGTCGTGACCTCGCGGCCCGGCGCCGGGTTCCGCGTCGAGGCGTCGCTGCCGCTGGTGGCGCGGCGGTGATCCGCGTCGCGCTGGTCGACGACCAGGAGCTGATGCGCGCCGGGCTGCGCGCGCTGCTCGAACGCGCGGACGACATCACCGTCGCCGGGGAGGCGCCCGACGGCGCGGCGGGATACGCGCTCGCGGTCGCGGAACGGCCGGACGTCGTGCTCATGGACATCCGCATGCCCGGCCTCGACGGCATCGAGGCGACCCGGCGGATCGTCGCCGACGCGCGGCTGCGCGACGTGCGGGTGGTCGTGCTCACCACGTTCGACACCGACGAGCACCTGTTCGACGCCATCCGGGCGGGGGCGTCGGGGTTCCTGCTGAAGAACACCGCGCCCGACGAGCTGCGCGCCGCCGTGCGCACCGTCGCTGCGGGCGACGCGCTGCTGTCGCCCGCCGTCACCCGGCGCGTGCTCGCGGCCGTCGCGGTACGGCACCGCCCCGCCGGCGAACGCCTGCTCGCCGGGCTGACCGGGCGGGAGCGCGAGCTGCTCGCCGAGATCGCGGCGGGCCGGTCGAACGCCGAGATCTCGGCGCGGCTCTTTCTCAGCCCCGCGACGACCCGCACGTACGTCAGCCGCCTGCTGACCAAGCTCGACGCCCGTGACCGCGCCCAACTGGTGCACATCGCCTACGAGAGCGGCCTCGTCCGCGCCGGCGAGGACCCCCGGCCCGCAGGCCCCGTGAGATAGGGCCCGTCCTCCAGGACGACCCCTTGCTCTCCCGTCCTCGTAGCGCTCGCCTCCGTGGGCGCCGGGCCCTCGGCCCTCGCTCTCGGTGGCCTGCTTGCCGTACGGCTCCCACCGCCGCCCGGTGGGCCCTCGGAGGGCGCCGGTCCCCCGGAAGGCGTGGGCGTCCCGAGGGCGTGGGACGTTCCCCGGAGGTGTGCGGGTTGCCGGGAGGGCGCGCTGTAGTACTTCACGCAGCACGGGCGCTCACCGCGCGCGCGGGCGGAGTTTCCTGACGAGGTGGTCGACTACATCGCGAGGCAAACCAAGACGTCGGCCAGCAGTTTGGGACTGTACGGCTGGACAGGCCGGACGATCGAGCGTCATCGCGGCGAGACTCGTGACCATCTCGGCTTCCGGGATTGCTCGGTCGTCGACGCCGACAAGCTGACCGACTGGTCCTCTTCGGAGGACGTCCCTAGCGCCCTCGACTTCTCGAGCGGATGCGCGAACGGATGCGCGCCGACAAGGGAGTGCCCTACTCGGAGGCCATGACGCGGGTGCTGTTCGAGACGCTGGCCGACGAGCGCTACGTCCGCCTGTGGGCGTGGTCCATGCTGCACGCGGAAGGCGCCGGGACCCCGTCGGAGGGGCTGTCCGGTTTCGTGGACGCGATGCAGGCCGGCATCCGCACCGTCCTGCCCGAAGCGCGGATGCCGGACCGCGCCAGGATCGAGGCGGTCGTCTTGCTCGGACTGTCGGCGTCGTACGGCTTCGCGCTCGGCAAGCGGTCCTGGCTCGCCGGGCTCGGCCATGACCCGGCCGAACCGGCGCATGACACCGCGTTCCGTACGGCCCTGGCCTCGGTGCTGGCCGGCCACCTGACGGGAGACAAGTCCTGATGGCGGAGGTCGAGGCGCTCCTCGGTCCCGGCACGGCCGTCGCGTCGGCGGCGGGAGACGCCGCCGGCGCCGGACGCATTCCGGAGATCATCGGCCTCGTCGCGGTGTTGGTGATCGTGGTGACGAGGATGGGCGGGCGGGAGCGCCGGCCCGTCAGGCTGCTGGTGCAGCCGCTCGTCCTGCTCGTCGCCGGTCTCGGGCCGGTCGTCCCGCTCGTGCCGGCAGTGGAGCTCCACGGCATCGACTACCAGCTCATCGCCGCCGACCTGGTGGTGTCGGTCGGTCTGGGCGTCGTCCGCGGATTCGCGGTGCAGATCTACCCCCGGCTCGCCACGACCTGGTACCGCTACGGGCCGGCGACCGTCGCCCTGTGGTGCCTGTCCATCGGGCTCCGCTTCCTCCTCGGTGGCTACGGCGCCGACCACGCCGCCACCACGCTGACCACCAGCGCCTGCGTGATCTTCATGCTCGGTCTGACCTTGCTGGCGCAGAACGTGATCGTGACAGCCAGGCGACCCTCCGGCGGATAGTCCGGAGCGCGGCGTCGAGGACCGCGAGTTCGGCGAGCCTGCCGTGATGCCCTCTTGTCCGTCACATGCCAGCTTTTGTCACGACTTTCGTAACATATTCGATCTACGGCCTTCGGGATGTGAAGCTCATCCACCCTCCGGCCCCTATCATGCGTGTATGATGTACACGCGAGAGAGTTCAGCGGGCGGCGCCGATGCGTGAGACCGTCATCCCGATCCTGCCGTGCCGGGACATCGACGAGATCGCCGCGTTCTACGGCATGCTCGGCTTCGACCGGACCTACCGTCAGACCCGCCCGAACCCGTACGTCGCCCTCCGGCGCGACGGAATCGAGCTGCATTTCGCCGGAATCTCCGGCTTCGACCCGGAACAGTCCTACGGCTCCTGCATCGTCGCCGTGGACGACACCGCCGAACTGTTCGAGGACTTCGCCACGCGCATGCGCGCCGCCCACGGAAAGCTCCTGCTCACCGGCATCCCGCGCATCACCAGGCCGCGCAAACGCAAGAACACCGGCGACGTCCCCGGGTTCAGCGTCGTCGACCCGGGAGGCAACTGGATCCGCGTCTTCCGCTCCACCGCCGAGCCCGTCCCCGCGGATCCCGGTGACGCGGAGAGCGGGCCGCTGGCGCGGGCACTGGAGAACGCGATCGTCCAAGGGGACGCCAGGGGCGACACCCGTCAGGCCGCGAAGATCCTGGACGGCAAGCTCGACGGGGCCGACGACCTCACACCGGTCGTCACCCTGGTCGAGGCCCTCGTCTACCGCGCCGAACTGGCGGTCCGGCTCGACGATCCCGACACGGCGGCGCGCCTTCTGGTCCGCGTCGCCGGCACGGCCCTGGACGACTCGCAACGTGAGCGCCTCGCCGACGCGCTGGCCAACGCCGCGGACCTGGAGCTCGCCGTACGAGACCGTCGCGCCGCCGCCACGGCCCGATGAGCCGGGTGCTCGGCGAACGACCGGTGACAACCCCGACCGCCTGCGGCCGGACGCACCGACAGCACGTCAACACGGAGGAACGGCGATGAACCCCACGGACAGCCCGATCGACTGGGTCGCCAGGCACATCAAGGAATACGTCGAGACGGACGGGCGCAAGGGACACCGGCGATGGGGAGTGACCACGCTGCTGCTCACCACGCTGGGACGCAGATCCGGCCGGCCGCGCCGGACGGCGCTGATCTACGGCACCGACGGTGATCGACTGGTCGTCGTGGGATCGAACGGCGGCGCGGACGCGCATCCCGCCTGGTATCTCAACCTGATGGCCGATCCTGTCGCGGAGGTCCAGGTGGGGGCGGAGAAGTTCGCCGTCACGGCCGCGAAGGCGTCGGGGGAGGACCGCGAGAGGCTGTGGGCGATGATGGCGGCCCTCTGGCCGGACTACGACCGGTATCGGAAGCAGACCGTCAGGGCGATCCCGGTGGTGGTGCTGGACCCGCTGCCGCGGCAGAGCCGGTAGGGGAGTCCGGTCGGGGCCGTACCGTCACGGCGTGACCGCTGACCGCCGCGGGCCGGCCGGGCCCGTCAGCCCTCCGGCCGGGGCGGGCGTCGAGCATGACGACCATGTCGTCGGCGGTGGGGCCTGCCCGGCCGGGCGGCGGCCCGTGGTGAGGTGCACGGGCCGGCCGACCCGGGTGAGGCTCGTCCGGTGGCGGGCGGTGAGCGCGGCCACGCTGCTGATCCCGGGGGACGACCTCGTACGTGAAGGTGACGTTCCCCCGCCGGAGGGTCTCCTCGACGACGGCCGGCGTGCTGTCGTACACGCGTGCTTGACCTCGCTCTTGTCCACGATGGGGAAGACGTCCGTGTCGGCGATGGCCTTGACGGCCTGGGGGTGAGGTGGTCGGGGGCGTCCGCGCCGATGCCGATGACGAGTAGCCGCTTCACCCGCCAGGCTGCCAGACGGCCGGAGATACGATATGCCTCTCTGAAGCACTATCCCGCGCAGTGGCCGCCGAGGAGGGCAGTGGATCTCGTCGAGCAGGGCGACGCCTTCGCCGCGTTCTGGCAGGAGCGGCATCTGTGCACGCTGTCCACCGCGCGCCCCGGCGGGCCGCCGCACGTGGTCCCGGTGGGCGCGACGCTCGACCTGCGGACCGGCATCGCCCGGGTGATCACCTCGGGCACCTCGGTCAAGGCCCGGCTCGTCGGCCAGGACGGCGCGCTGGTGTCGCTCTGCCAGGTGGACGGCCGCCGCTGGTCCACGCTGGAGGGCAGGGCGGTGCTGCGCACCGGGGCCGAGGAGGTGGCCGACGCCGAGCGCCGCTACGCCGCCCGCTACAAGCCGCCCCGACCCAACCCGGCGCGCGTGGTCGTGGAGATCCAGGTGACGCGCGTGCTGGGCAACGTGTGATCACCGTCGTCGGACACAGCGGCGCGTCCGCACCGGCGTCGCACGGATCTCCCGTGGACAGCCGGGAGATGTACCGGAATGAAGCCCTGGCTGCCGTTCCCGTCAATGACCGCGACCGACGTTCATGGCGACGCTTCCGGGCCTGGCCGCAGCTCACCGTGCGAGAGCCGTCCCTCAGGGAGGCGGTGGTAGGCGATCAGCGCGCACGCAGCGATCACGCAGGCGGCGGCGACGGCCGCCATCACCGGGCCGTACCCGGCGACCTGGGCCAGGGCGACCGCGCCCAGCGGCGCGAGGGCCTTGTTGGCGACGGAGAACAGCGCGACCCGGCCGGACAGGCTGGCGTAGGCCGCGGTGCCGTACTGCTCGGCCAGCAGGTGGGGCAGCGTGATGGTGCCGACGCCGAAGCCGAGGCCGAACAGCAGCACGCAGCCGACCGCGCCCGTCACCGTACGGCCGGCCGCCGGCAGCAACACCGCGCCGCAGCCCTGCAGCGCGAAGACGGCGGCGGCCACCGGAGCGGCGGGCAGCCTGCGGCGCAGCCCGGTGGTGGTCACGCGCCCGGCGACCGACAGCACGCCCAGCAGGCCGGCGACGGTGGCGGCGAACACGGGCGGGTGCCCCAGGTGGACGAGGTAGGTCACCAGCAGGACCGCGACGGTGGCGACGGCGCCGCTGTGCGCGGTGAACGCGACGGCCAGCAGCCAGAACGGTCTCGCCCGCACCGCCTGCCTGACCAGATCGGCCCGCTGGGCGGGCCTGACCGGCGGGTGGCCGGTGCGCGGACGGCGCACCACCAGGGCGTGCAGCGGGATCGCCGTGGCGCCGTACAGGACCGCCAGCACGACCAGCGCGTGACGCCAGCCGTGGGCCTGGACCAGCAGCCCGGCGAGCGGCAGGAAGATCGAGGAGGCGAACCCGGCGACGACCGTGAGCGCCAGCAGCGCGTTGGCCCGGCGCTGCTCGTGCCCGTCGAACCAGGTGACGACGACGGCGAAGGCCGGCCCGTACAGCACCATCGCCGAGGCGGCGCCGACGGCGGCGAACACCCCGTACAGCTGGGGGAGCGTGGTGACCTGCGACCAGCCCAGCACGGCGAGGGCGCCGAGCGCCGACCCGGCGGTCATCAGGGCCCGGCCGCCGTGGTGGTCGAGCCAGCGGCCGGCCAGTGGCGAGCACAGCGAGGTGGTCAGCACCGAGACGGTGAGCGCGGCGGCGACCTGCGCGCTGCTCGCGTTCAGGGCGCGCGCCATCGGGGTGAGGAAGACGGAGAAGGCGTAGTAGAGCACGCCGTAGCCGACGGTCTGGGTGACGGCCAGCGCGGCGACGACGCGCCGGCCACGGCGGTCGCGCCGGGCGGCGGCGGGGCGTCCGTCCTCGCTCCGCGCGGCGGTGGGGTGGGCGTCGGACACGTCGGCCCTCCTTCTGGTCGTCGCGGCCGGAGGCCGTGGGAGGCCGGGGCGCGGCCGTAGCCGTACCCAGGTTCGCGGGGATCGGCCCGGCGGACGGTCAGCGGTTCCTGAGCCGCAGGGACAGGGCGGCGAGCCAGCCGGAGATGAGGACCGCGCCGGCGGCGAAGCGCAGGCTCGCGCTGTCCTCGCTCCACGGCGGCACGGTGAGGGCGGCCGTGGCCAGGCTGCCGATGACGCTGCAGGCGGTCCAGCCGCGGCCGGCGAACCGCCGCGCGAAGACGAGCCCGGCCACGATCAGCGACAGGAACGCCGCCGCCCCGAAGACCGTGTGCAGGGCGCTGCCGATGCTGAGGTGCTCGGGCAGCCCGGCGGGGGCTCCGGCCGGCCAGCCCAGCGCGGGGTCGGGGGTGCAGATCCCGCCGCCGACCATCGCCACGCCGTACACGCCGATCAGGATCGGGCCGGCCACGCCGGGACGGGCGGTCCGGCGGACGCCGAGGGCGAAGGCGCAGGCCAGCAGGCCCGTGAGCGCGAAGGTGGCGGTCTGCAGCCAGCCCAGGTCGCCGAGCGTGAGGGCGCTGAACGCGTGCCGCCGCAGGTCGAATCCGGTCCGGGTGAACGCCTGCGCGAACGACGCGACGGGGAACAGCAGCCCGGCGACCGTGCCGCAGCCCAGCAGCAGCGAGACTCCGGTGTCGCGACGGTGGGCGGCGGTGTCGGAGGTGGTGGTCATCGTGGGTCCTCTCGCGGCCGATGGTCGTCGGCCCGCCGGGGGTGGCGGGCTCGCCGTACGGCATGGCTACGAACGGGACATGGCCGGATGGACAGGGACTCGCGGACGAGTTCAGGAATGGCGCTCGCACACGGTGAAACTGGTGGCCTTGCTGGCCTTGGCGGGGCTGAGGAGGCGGAAGACGACGGTGTGCCTGCCCGGCTCGAAGGCGCCGAACGGGTTGCGCCGGTTCTTGGTCGTCCCTCGCACCCAGTCCGTCTTCCACCCTTCGTCCTGACCGTCCACGATCCACCGGTAGCCGTACTCCGTCAGCTTCCCGGGTGGCCCCTGGATCAGGGCGACGGGGAAGAGGCTCGGTGACCAGCAGCCCTTCTCGGTCTTCAGGCCGTCCAGGGTCAAGGACAGCAGACTGACGCTCCCGCCGGCGGTCGCGCTTCTCGTGGATGTGGCCCTCGGCTTGGAGGCCGTCGGCTTGGGAGTCGTGGGCCTGGGGGGCGTGGACTTGGAGGTCACCGGCTTGGGAGTCGGCTGCCGATGGGAGGGCGTGCTCTTCGGGCGTGCGGTCGTGGTGGAGCCTGCCTTCTCGGCCGCCGGGTCCTTCGTCCCGGCCGTGACGCCGACGGAGGTCGTGGCGCGGGAGGAGGCCGCAGGGGACGCAGTCGTCGCCGGAGCGGGCATCAACGTGATCGCCCCGGCCACCAGGGCGCCCGACACCGCCAGCGCCCCGGCGCCCGCCAGGAGCGCCTTCCCGGGCCGGCGGTTCACGGCATGGGTCGCCGGACCGTCATGACGCCCCGGCGTGGTGGGGCCCGCGGGGGGAACGGGCTGGGCGCCGATGAGCCACAGCAGCACGTCCTGCATGGCGGGCCGCGCCGAGGGGTCCTTGGCCAGGCAGGCGAGCACGACGGGGCGCAGGGGCCCGGGGAGGTGGCCCAGGAACGGCTCGTCGTGCAGGATGCGGCGGATCACGGCGGGCAGCGAGTCGTTGCCGAACGGAGGCGATCCGGTCGCGGCGAACACGATCACCGACGCCCAGGCGAAGACGTCCGTCGCCGGACCGATCGGCTCGCCGGCGAGCTGCTCCGGAGCCATGTAGGCGGGGGTGCCGACGACGCTGCTCGTCACGGTCAGCGACTGGTCGGCCGTACGGGCGATCCCGAAGTCGATGACGCGCGGTCCGTCGCGGCCGAGCAGGACGTTGGCCGGCTTGAAGTCGCGGTGCACCACCCCGGCGCGGTGGATCGCGGCCAGCGCGGTCGCGGTCGCGACCGCCAGGCGTTGCAGGTCGGCGCCGCCGTGGCGGCCCGCCTGCTGGAGGGAGGGCCCCTCGACGTACTCGGTCACGATGTACGGCCGGCCGCCCAGCGAGGCGTCGAGCACCTGGGCGATGCAGAACGGCTCCACCCGCCGCGCCGCGTCGATCTCCTTGGCGAAGCGGTGATCGCCCGCCAGCCCGTCCTGCAGGACCTTGACGGCGACCCGCCGCCCGTCGGGTGACTGCGCCAGGTAGACCACGCCCTGGCCTCCCGCCCCCAGCCGTCCGAGCAGGCGGTAGGGGCCGACGGCCGCCGGGTCCTGGGGCAGGAGCGGGGCCGTCACTCGTCGTCCGGGCAGATGGTGAACCTGAGCGTCCTCGACGAGGTGGTCGGCCCGGTCACGCGCAGGATCACGGTGTGGGGCCCTTCCGCCTTGACGAGCGGGCCGACGAGCTGCTGGGTGTGGGACTCCGCGATGGGGGCCTCCGAACGCTCCACGACCTTGCCGTCGAGGACCCATGCGTAGCGGAACGTGGTGGCCAGTTTGGTCCCCTCCACCGTGCCGAACGTGTTGGTGTCGTTGATGTGGCAGTTCTGGGCGGTGTCCATGCCGGGGCTCTGGGCGCGCACCGTGATGACCCTGAACGACCCGCCGCCGCTCGGCGCGGTGGACCTGGTGCGTCTTACGGAGGGAGCGGTCGTGGTGGGGTTCCGCGTCGGCCGCTCGGACGGCCCGGCGGTCGGCCTCCGGTCCGGTCCGGACGTGGGCTTCCGGGTCGGCCGGGGAGTGGACGGTTTGCCGGTTCGTTTCGCGTGCTTCCGGGTCGGCGTCGGAAGGGGCTTCGTGATCGTGGCGATCGCCTGTACCTCGGGCAGGGTCCGCCTCTCGATGACCCAGCCGTTCATGGCGGCCCAGACGACGCTCCCCGTGACCGCCAGCGCCACCGTGGCGGCCCCGGCGACCACCCGGACTCTGCCTCCGCGGCGGCTCCCCTCCACACCGCCACCGCGCCCCGGCCTCCCAGGAGCCGTGACCGGCCCGCCGTGGCCGGGATCGGCCGCCCAGCCTGCCGCCTGACCCGCCGCCGGGCCGCCCAGCAGGCGCAGCAGCACTTCCTGCATGGACGGGCGGCGCGCGGGATCCTTGGCCAGGCAGCCGAGCACGATCGTGCGCAACGGCTGCGGCAGATCGCCGAGCTGCGGCTCGTTGTGCAGGATCCGGTTGATCACGGCAGGCAGCGTGTCCTCGCCGAACGGCGGGCTGCCGGTCGCGGCGAACACCATGGCCGACGCCCAGGCGAACACGTCGGCGGCCGGTCCGACCGGCCCCCCGGCGAGCTGCTCGGGCGCCATGTAGGCGGGCGTCCCCACGATGCCGCTGGCTCCGGCCGGCCCCGATTCGGCGGACCGGGCGATCCCGAAGTCGATCACCCGGGGCCCGCCGTGCCCCAGCAGCACGTTGGCGGGTTTGAAATCGCGGTGCACGATGCCCGCCTGATGGATGGCCGCCAGCGCCGTCGCCGTAGCGACCGCGAGCCGCTGGAGGTCGGCGCCGCTGTGGCGGCCCGCCTGCTGAAGAGAGGGGCCGTCGACGTACTCCGTCACGATGTACGGCCGGCCGCTGGGTGAGGCGTCGAGCACCTGGGCGATGCAGAACGGCTCCACCCGGCGGGCGGCGTCGATCTCCTTGAGGAAGCGCCCGTCGGCCTGCCCTTCCCGCAGGACCTTGACCGCGACCGGCCGGCCGTCGCGTCCCGAGGCGAGGTAGACGATCCCCTGGCCGCCCGCGCCCAGGCGCCCGAGGAGCCGGTAGGGCCCCATGGCCGCGGGATCGTCCTCCCGGAGAGGTTCGGCTTGCGGCATGGCACTCCTGTGGCGGCAGATGGATCATCAGCACCATAGCGAGGATGTCTGACACACATTGACCACTCGCGACAAACGTCGGCTTTCCCGGTGATGTCGGTGCGGGTCAGGATGTATCCCGCCATGCAGGACGACGTCGCGTCCGGCGCCTGGTGAAGGGAGCGACTGACGGACCTGCCCCGGAAACTCCCGCCGGCGTCCGCGGCCACGATCAGGTGAGCTGACGGCCGCCCTGGTCAGCGGGTCGGCCCGGAGCGATCTTCGCCGCCATTGTCAGGATCTTCGGCGTGCCGCCGTTGTATCGTGCTGCCGTCGATCTGTCGCGGTCACCACAGAGGCCGTCCGCGTTCGCCGCCGCCGGATCACGGGTGTCGCGGCCGTCGACCGAAGATGATCGGAGCCGGTCGAGCGCCGCCTGAGCGGCCGGCCGGCCGATCGACGATTGGAGCACTGTGCGAGGAAGATCCTCTCTGCTCGCCGCCGCCTTCCTGGCGATGGCGACCCTGTTACCCGTATCGTCGGCCGCCGCGGCGGGCTCTGGAGAGGGAGCCACGGCGACCCCGACCCCGACCCCGACGGCCACCTCGACGGCCACCCCGGCCGCGACGCCGACTCCGACCACCTCGCCGGCCCCGGCAGCCGGAAAGGGCCGCATCGCGTGGGCGCCCTGCGCGGAGGAGCCCTCCGCCGAGTGCGGCAAGCTGGCGGTGCCGATCGACTGGTCGCGTCCGAACGGGCCCGCCATCGACCTGGCCGTCGCCCGCCGCAAGGCCACCGACCCCTCGGCCCGCGTCGGATCCCTGGTGATCAACCCAGGTGGTCCGGGCGGATCAGGCGTGGAGGCCGCCTACGGCGCTCCCGGCTTCTTCACCGAGGAACTGCAGAAGCGCTTCGACATCGTCGGCTTCGACCCCCGCGGTGTCGGCCGCAGCCACCCGGTGATCTGCTCGGCGTCGGTGTTCAACCAGATGCCGTACGCCGTCATGAAGAGCCAGGCCGACTTCGTCCGATGGAGCGCCTACGCCAAGCGGCTGCGCGCCGACTGCCGGGCCCGTACCGGACCGCTGTACGACCACGTGGACTCGGTGAACGTCGCGCGCGACGTGGACGCCCTGCGCGCCGCGCTGGGCGAGGAGAAGCTCACCTACTACGGCATCTCGTACGGGACGCTGATCGGCCAGATGTACGCCGAGCTGTTCCCGAACCGGATCCGGGCCATGGCCCTGGACAGCAACATGGACCACAGCCTCGGCGTCAAGGCCTTCCTCGACTCCGAGGCCGCGGCCGTCGAGGACGCCTTCGACGAGTTCGCCGGCTGGTGCGCCCAGGAGCCTACGTGCGCCCTGCACGGCAAGGATGTCCGGGCCGTGTGGGAGAGGATCCTGGCCAAGGCGCGTAGCGGCAAGCTGTACTACCCGGGTGTCCCCGACCGGCCGATGACCGAGATCCAGGTCCTGTGGCAGGGCGTGCTGGGCACCGAGGGGCCCGCCTGGCAGTTGCTGAGCGAGATGCTCCGCGCCCTGGACGGCGGGGCGCCGCCGGAGTGGGTGCCCCCGCTGCCGGGACGCGGCCCCGTCTCGGGCGACGTCGCCCAGTTGCCCACAGCGATCCTCTGCCAGGACTACCGGCTGCGGGTACGCAACTACCGGGAATACGCCTGGCTGCTGCGCAGCTCCAACCGCCGCGCCCCGGACATGCGCTTCAACCCGATGCCCATCGAGGACCTGCCCGTCTGCCTCAACCACCCCACCACCAACCCGCAGCACCGGCTGCGGTACACGGGCAGCGCCCCGATCCTGCTGGGCAACTCCCTGCACGACCCGTCCACGCCGTACTCCTGGTCCGCCAACGCCGCCCGGCAGCTCGGCCCCAAGGCGCGCCTGATCACGTACGAGGGCTGGGGCCACCGCATCTACGGCAAGGACGAGTGCAGCACGGTCCCGATCGACAACTACCTGATCTCGCTGACCGTGCCCCCGCAGGGCTTCCGCTGCCCCGTGGGCGGCCGGGTCGAGACCCTGCGCAAGAAGTCGCAGCGTGAGCTGTGGCCGACGGACAAGCTCCCCTGGGGCGGTTCGCTCCTGACCTCCTGGCGCCCGCACCCGGTCACGGCCACCGCCGGCACGTCCAGGACATGGGGCCGACCGTCACCGACCGTCACCGACCGTCACTGACCGGCACTGACCGGCACTGACCGGCACTGATCCGGCCGGGATCGCGGGGTCCCCGACGGACTCAGGACGGTCCCGGACGGAAAAGGGGCGGTGCCCGCTGACACGCGGGCACCGCCCCTCCTGCTCTTCCGGTCTCTTTCAGTCCTCGCCGCGATAGGCGCGCAGCTCCCGGCGCGCCTGGTGACGGCTGCGGCGGCGCGTCTCGCGCCGGAAGTGGTACCACTCCCGGTTCCCGCCCCTGGTGAGGCAGCCGAGCACGTAGTGGGCGGGGGAGCCCCAGAAGCAGGCGCCTGCGCGGCGGCTCGGGGAGGCGCTGCCGGCGCTGATCTCGTCCGGCAGCGTGCACGGCCCGAACCGATGGTCGTGCACGGGCACGCAGGTCGTCATCGGCGTGTCGGCCAGCCGCACCCACCAGGGCCGGGTCCTGTCGGTCTTGCTCATACGGTCACCTTTCGGCTCCGTGACGCCCCGGGATGGGGCTGTCATGGGACCGGATGCACCGTGATCACCTCCGACTTCCCCTACGACCTCGCGGACGACGAACCGGGACCCCGCGCGACGTCGCGCGCGCAGGTCCTCATCGAGACGCTACCGCGCGCGACGAGACCGCGTCGTCAGTTCCCGGCCCGCGAGGGAGGTCCCACTGGCGACACCGGCCGGGGCGCCGCACGCGATCAAGGTTCGGCTCGCCGGCTGGTGGAGCGGCGGCGAGGAACGCCGGCGCTCCCGATAGGCGTCGGCTCGCTGGACGGCCGGGCCACCGGGGTGGCCGGCGGCGTCCGCGAGCGCCCGTACGCCGGGCCGAAGCCCGCCGGGCAGGTCGGGCCGCCTTCCGGTCGGTCCGCCTCCCGCCCGGTCCGCCTCCCGCCCGGTCCGCCTCCCGGCCGGTCCGCCTCCCGGCCGGTCCGCCTCCCGGTCGGGGTGCCGGCGGGAGGGGGCCGTCAGCCGGCGGCCTGTCCGGACGCGGGAGGCGTCACTGGACGGCGCCGGACTGGGTGAGGAGGTTCTCGTACCAGGCGTCGTAGGGGTGGTTGGTCGCCGGGTGGTTGGCCGGCGGGGTCGTCGCCCGGGCGGCCGAGTCGAAGTCCCAGCCGCGCACGAGCCGCCCCGACTGCCGGGCCGAGGTGATGAAGGCCGACTCGGTCGCCGGCGCCCCGTAGAACAGGGCACCCTGCTGGAGCTCCGCGCTGTCGCCCTTCTGGTACTCGACGAAGGCCGCCTGCGGGTAGCGGATGCGATCGCCGGCGAACCGGTCGGTGTCCACGCGCAGGGTCTGCGCCGGGGTCGGGCCGTCCGCCCCGGTCCACACGCGCACGCTCGACGTGCCGCGGACCGAGGTGGTCTTGTCGAAGCGGGCGTCGGACGTCTTCGCGTTCCCGGTCCACGAGACCGTCGAGGAGCCGGTGTTCAGCACGCCGTCCCACGTCCAGTTCTGGCTGTTGCTCTGGCTGCGGTGGATCTCGCGCAGCCGCGTGCCGGCCGGGTCCGTGAAGGCGACCGTCGGCAGGACGCCGTTGTCGTACTGGTGGCTGGAGGACCAGGTGATCTCGCCGTCCGCGCCGAGGCGTCCGACGCGGTACCACAGCGTCGTCGCGCTCTGCGACTGGTGGACCTCGACCAGGTCGCCGTTGTCGTTCAGCGCGACGGCGGGCGTCTGGCCCGTGTCGTACCTGCCGTGGCGCAGCCAGGTCACCCGGCCGTCGGCGTAGGTGCCGGTCCAGTACCAGAGCACGCCCGAGCCCGAGTCGTGCACCTCGACGACCTGCCCCTTCGCGTTGATCGCGATCGCCGGGTTGTGGCCGAGGTCGCGTTTGTACTCCGCGCGGCTCTTGCCGTTGCCGGAGAGCAGGGGCAGGACGCGGCCCCGCAGCGTGTCCACCGGCGGCGGGCTCGCCGGGTAGTCCTCGGCCCGCAGCAGCCGCGGCCCGAAGACCGAGACGAGCTCCTGGTTGAGCGCGGCCAGGTTGCCGGCCGCGTACGACGGGTTGTCGGTCAGGTCGTCCTTGAGGTCGAACATGACGACGAGCGGAGCGGCGGCAGGGTGCTGCGCGGACCAGGTGTTGATCACGTCGAGCCAGTCGCGCAGCAGGTTCGAGGCCGGGTTGCCGGAGTGGTCGACCTGGTCACCGGGGGAGCCGTGGCCGATGGCGTAGTCGTGCGCGGTCGCGTACCCGTTGTCGTGGACGTCGAGCTCGATGAAGCGGACGCCGTGGTCGAGCTGGTAGGTGAGGGACTTCCTGGCGCCGTCGACATTGCCCGAGTAGCTGTTGTGGGTGGCGCGGAAGATCGCCGACGGTAACGGCACGTCCGCGTCGGCCTGGGCGTTGCCGCTGGCCAGCAGCACGGACGCGGCCACGGCGGCCATGGAGAGCAGGGCCCTTGAACGGGTCATCCTCGGATCCTCACGTCGGGGGGTGGTGGCGAGGGAGTTCGTGATCATGATCCGGAGGCGTCAGGGGTTTGTCCAGCGCCGCCCGGCACGGCGTCATGCGCCGGCGGTCGTGGAGCCGGCCGTACGCGTAGTCCTCGGGTAGGACCGGATCCTGGACGAAGACGTTCTGCGGCCCCTGGCGATCACTCCCCGTGAGCCGGGCCGGGCGAGCGCCGTGACCGCCGACTCGCGGGAGACCCCACCAGCAGGGATCAGCAGCCCGGTTGATCAGCAGCACAGCGGAAGGACGGATCGGACGGGAAGGGCGTAGGGGTACAGGCTGAACCGCTCGCGTCTGAGCAGGAAGCCGGAGGCGGCGCCGACAGGAACGCCGACAGGAAGGCCGACGGGGACATGGTGCACCTCCGCCGTCGAGGAGTCGACGCACCTCAGGTACACGTCGGCGCCGGGCTCGAAATGGTGAAGCAGGCGCCGGGCGGCGGCAAGGACGTACCCGGCGGAATAGCGATGCGTGTACACGTCCGGGAACCGCTCCTTGAGCAGCTCGGCCGCCCCCGCCCGCCCGTCCGTCCCGCTTCCACCCAGCCCCGATATCTCGAAATAGCGTGGCATCAGGCCGGTTCTCGGAATGGGAAGCAAGAAATGGTTACGCCGATCCGGCCGCAGGTTGCTGAACATCGCCATGCTGAAGTCGAACTTGAGGCCGAGATAGGGCGCGAGGCCGTTGACGAGGTAGAGGGCGACGAGGCACGCCGTCGCGTACGGGGCGTGGCCGAAGGTGAGGGCCCACGTCCCGCCGGCCTGGCCGGCGCCCGGCGCGAGGACGGTGAGCAGGCACCACAGGGAAGCGCCGGCGAGGACGGCGCTGTTGAGCAGGGCGACGTACCGGAGCCGGAAACCGCGGAAGCCGCCCAGCGTCGCGGCCAGGACACCGGAGCCGATCAGCAGGGCGCAGAGCCCGGGCGCGGACAGCGGCCACAGCGACTCCGCCTCGACGAACGACAGCAACCCCCCGAGCATGATCAGCGAGAACTGGGCATGTCCGGCGAAGCCGAGGAACGCGTGCATGACCACCGCGGCGGCGAGCACCCAGACCGTGTGCACGCCCAGCACCAACCCGGTGGCGGCGCCGAACTCGGCCACGACCACGGCGGCGGACACCGCCATCGACAGGCGCCGGGGCACCCGGCGCGGGCTGGCGCCCAGCCTGAGCGCGTACTCCATCAGGAGACCGCTGCCGCAGCTCAGGCGAGGGTCGAAGTAGTCGCGGTTCAGTTTGTGCACGCCGGCGAGCAGATACGTGATGATCGTGAAGTGCTGCACCAGGCGCAGCGCGTACGCGTCGCCGCCCCGTGGCCGGGCGAGAGGCCGAAGACGCGGTCGGCGGAGAAGGCCAGCAGCATGAACCAGGCCACGGCGAAATGGTTGGGCAGCCGCTTGGGGAGGGACGCGGCCAGGAGGGACAGCGCGGCGAGGACGAGAACCGGCGTCCAACGCCAGGCCGGGACCACGACGGCCAGCAGGGCGCACGCCACGAAGAGGACGTGCGCCGCCACCCGCGCCGGCCCGCGCAGGCTCACTCCGAGGACCGGGGCGTCGTCGTCGACGAAGTGGTCCCACCCTCGGGAGGACAGATAGACGGTCTCGTGCACGACTGCGTCTTTCCAGCGAGCGGGCCGTCGTCTGCGCCGTGGTCACCAGCTCGCGGACGGCCTCGGGAGTCAGCAGGTGCTGGATGTAGCGCAGGTTCAGGTCCGTCTGCGCGACCTCGTGCCGGGATTCCTGCTGGACGTACGCCTTGAGCACCGCGGTGCTGAGATACGGGTAGTTCGCTCCGGTCAGGGGGGAACACGAGATCTAAGGTGGCCATGGTCTCTCTAGGAGAGTTCGAAGTCGATGGCGAACAGCTAAGCCAGGCGCCCGGTGCGGGCGTCCGCGCCGAACCCTGCGGAGGCCGCGTGGAAGTACTGCCCGTCGAACAGGACCATCCGGTTGAAGCGCATGTCGATGACGTGGGCCAGGTCCCACAGGCCGGGATCCGCCGCGTCCTCGCGGAACCGGAGCAGTTGCTCACGCGACGCCCCCGCGCAGGAGAAGGCCCCGGTCGGGCGGTGGCGGAACAACCGCAGCCCTTCGCGGCCCGCGCAGTCGCGTGGAGCGCTGAGATAGCAGACCGCCGCCCAGCGCCCCGTGCGCTTGTGCGCGTGGATCGCGTCGCGTTGCCCGTCGAGGAGGAGCGCGAACACTCCTGCCGACGGGCGGCCCCAGAAGAGGTAGGACCGCTCTATCTCCTCCCAGTTGGGCGTTCCGGCAATTCCCGTCCGGCGGGCGAGCTCATGGAAGACGGCGGCGGTCCGCGGGTGCCGTTGCAGAGAATGGGTGCCCTGCCATGACCCGGTGAACGGCTTCGCGAAATCCGATGAGAGGGCGAATTCCCGGACCTCTTCGGGGTCGGCGTAATAGTCGTCCATGACGCGCAGGAAGAAATCGGGCGGCAGCGCCGTCCCGCGATTCGCGTGATTGTCGCGCGGGCCGGTCCGTTCAGTCATGCACGGGCGCGTGGACTCGGTGCCGAATCCATTCGGGGATTCCCGAGCGTTCGAGTGACTGGTCGACCGCGATATTCATGGCCTCGGCGAACGCGGTGTGTCCGTGTCACCTCAGGCTCGATACATTCCGTGCCGGTGTCAATGTCCGCATGCGGACAAAGCTGGAGTTCCCAAAGGGATCGGCGTCCTGAATATCGAAATCTTGAAAAAGCGGTTCACTCGTTCAGGCCGGACTCCAGACGCGCCAGCGCCTTGTCGATCTCGGCGGGCCCGTCCATGGCCGGGTCTTGTGCCCACTGCCACCACACGAGGGTCACGACCCCGAAGACCGCTCCGAGCGCGTCGCGGATCCGAGGGTCGTCCGCGGCGTGCCCCGTCCTCTCCGCGAGGGTCTCGGCGACCTCCCGCAGGAGGCCGGGTGTTCTGCGCAGGTTGGCCGCCACCAGCTCGGGAACGGTCACCGCGAACACCTCCCGGGCGTGTCCCACGGCGATCTCCTCCGCGGTCAGGGAGGCGAAGGCCGTGCGGAAAGCGCGGCGCAGGACGGTGACCGGCGCGCCCGGCGGCTCGGCCGCCAGCGCCTCCATGAGCGGAGGGAAGCGGTCGAGGGTGACCAGGTCCTCCTTGGCCGGGAAGTAGCGGAAGAAGGTGGCGGGGGAGACCTCGGCGGCCTCGGCGATCTGCTCGGTGGTGGTGGCGGCGTAGCCGCGCTCACGGAACAGGCGGAACGCCTCGCGCAGGATCGCCTCCCTGGTCCTGGCCTTCTTGCGCTCGCGCAGCCCGCCGCCGTTGCTCATGGGCTCATTCTGCCGCACCCTGAAATTGATAGCTCACTCTCGAATGTCGCCCGGCGACCCTCGCTTGAGCGCCGCCCCGTCCGCCGCCGGCGGTCAGCCGGACAGCCGCCGGCGCAGGTGCTCCTTGCCCTGCTCGGCGCCCTTGCGGCTTTCGCCCTGAGCCCTCCGGAAGAAGTCCGCGAGTTCGGTGTCGCCGGCTCGTTCGGCGTCGGAGATGTAGCTCTCCAGCCGCAGCGTGTTGCTCAGACACTGCTCGACGAACCAGACGAGGTTGTAGTCCTTGTCCTTGGTCCCCGTGACCGCACCGGTTTCCTGAGTCGGGTCCATCAGTGCCTCCACTCCAAGACTCGGAGATCCACCCCGCGGCACCTGACACCTGGACTTGTACCCGGACCGCGGCGGATGTACCACGCGCATGACGGGGGGCCGGCGCGCACCGCGCACCGCCGCCGGAAGGTCGCGCAGGGCCGCTACCTCCGGGATGAACTCGTACGGGATGCCCGGGGCGACCTTGACACAGGCCCGCGGGGCGCGGGCGAGCAGGTCGAGCACGACCGGCCACGGCGCCCTCGTCAACCACCTGGTACGAGATCATGAAGACAGGCATGGGCAACT
>NZ_JBFAIA010000125.1:0-24884 GCF_040654455.1 Nonomuraea sp. NPDC050691 | reverse complement strand
TCCACGGCGGCGGCCGAGCGCCACGGCGCCACGGCGAGCCCGACCGGCTCGCCGAAGACCCGCAGCAGGAACGCCCAGGCCGGAGGCAGCGCGCGCGGCGCCGACGCGCCGAGGTGGGCGGGGCGCACCAGCTCGCCGTCCGCGCCGGTCAGCACCAGCAGCAGCGTGCCCGGGTCGTACGAGACGCGCAGGTCCGTCAGCGACAGCGCCGCGCCCTCCGCCACGGTGAACGGGTAGTCCACGGCCACGGCCGAGGCGGGCCGCAGGTTCAGGTGGTTGCCGAAACTGCCCAGGCACTCGGCCACCGCCCGCCGCGGTGCGTCCGGCACGCCCACGCCGGCGCGGGAGAGCAGGTGACGGGTCCTACCGGTGCCCCGGCCGTAGCCGGCGGTGACCGCGCTCAGCACGAACTGGTGTCCCGCCGTCAGATGGCCGTAACAGGTGATGGAGCCGGGCGGCCGGACGTACGCGGGCCAGGACACCGCCATCTTCTCCACGATGTCCGGATCGGCCACCAGCACCCCGTCCTCGTCCGGCGGCGAGGCGAACAGCGCGTCCCAGGTCTCGCGGCGCAGCCGGTGGGCGCGGCGGGCCGTCGATCCGGTGGCGGGCCCGGCCCGTTCGAGCAGCGCCCGCAGGTCCGCGCACGCGTCGGGCGCGTCCCGGTAGAAGGCCAGGAACGGCACCGAGGCGTCCGGGCCGTGCCGCTCCACGAAGTGCTCGGCGGCCGTGAGCCTGACCGGCAGGTCCGGGTCCAGCACGGCGGCGAGGCGGCGCACCGCGTCCAGGTCGCGCAGCACCGGCTGCCAGGCGCCCCGCCCGCACACGGCCGGCGGCGCCGTCGAGACGGCCGTCTCCACGCGGACGCTCCGCTCGCCCAGCCCCGCCGTGTCGCCGAGCCGGGCGAGCAGCCAGCCCGCCACCGGCCTGATGCGCTCGCCGTACGTGGCCTGGACGGCCTCGCGCAGCGCGGTGGGCAGCCACGGACGGTCCGGCGAGTCACCCGGCAGGACGTCCTCCACCCAGGCGGCGAGGTCGGCCAGCGGATCCAGCGCCTGGTCGGCGAACGGCCGCACCCGCTCCACGAGCCCCAGCGCCAGCAGCCGCCTGACCACGCCGGGCTCCGCGACGGCGCGCTCCAGGGCGCCCACGGTCGGCTCCGGCGTGGCGCGCACCCAGGCCAGGGCGCCGGCCACGACCGGCTCGGCCAGGATCGCGACGGGCGCCGCCGCCTCCCGCGGCTCACGGAACGGCCGGCCGTCCCCGTCATGGGCGCCGTCATGGGCGCCGTTTTGGGCGCCGTCCTGGGCGCCGGACGCGGCTCCGAGGAACCACAGCCGCCCGTCCTCCTGCCACAGGCTCGGGTTGACGCGAACCCGCACGGCCTCGCGCAACCCCGGCCGGTCGGCCAGCGCCGCCCAGACCCGCCGCACCGTCGCCAGGTCCACCTCGGGCACGGCGCTCCAGCGCAGCTCGCCGGCCGGGGTCACGGCCGCTCCCGCGTCCTCCCACCGGCCCAGCCCGCTGATCGTGGACACGGCGTGCGGGCTCGCCGTCGCCGCGGTCCGGGCGACGTTCCTGGCCAGCCGGGCCAGCCTGGGCCGTCTCGGCACCGCGCCCGGCCGGGCCAGCCAGCCCTCCAGCGTGGCCGACAGCCGGGGGCAGGAGCAGGCCAGGCCGCGCAGGAACGCGTCGTCGCCCGCCACCGAGCGCAGGGCGTCGGCCCGGTCGGCCAGCTCGGCGGCCAGCGCCTCGGCCAGCGCCCCCGGCGCCTCGTCGGCCCAGCCGCCGCCCTCCTCGCCGTCGTCGCCGTCGAGGACGGGGGCGCCGTACGGGTCGCGCCCGAACGGGTGACCGTCCTCGCCGTACGCGTCGCCGCCGGGCCCCTCACCGGTTCCCTCCGCACGTTCCTCCGCGAGGATCTCGTCCACCAGCGCCCAGGTGCGCGTGAACCGCAACTCCTCCAGCCCGTCGGCCGGCAGCCCCGCCACCCGCACGCCGAAGGCGTCACCCATCTGACCGTCCATCGCGATCCCCCCGTACGGACTCTTGGGGCAACCCTCCCCGTCCGGCCGGTCCCAGGGGCAACGCGCCCACCGTGCTTTACCCGTTGTACGCGGTGAAATAGGCCACCATAGACGTTCGCCGGGTCCGCGTTCATGGCTCTGACCTGCGGCAGGAAGACATGAGGAGGGGGACGTCGGACGAGGCGCTTGCATTAGGTAGGCTCCACCTGCCCTAATTTAGGTAAGCCTTTCCTACGCCGCTGCGGGAGTGACCGTGTTCGCCAGCTACCTGATCGGACTACGCGAAGGACTGGAGGCGACCCTCGTCGTCTCGGTCCTCATCGCGTTCCTCGTGAAGAGCGACCGCAAGGACAGGCTCCCGCACGTGTGGGCCGGCGTCGGCGGCGCCGTCGCGCTCTCCGTGGGCTTCGGTGCGCTGCTCACCTTCACCGCCGCCCACCTCAGCCACACCGGGCAGGAGCTGTTCGACGCGATCACGTCCCTCCTGGCCGTGGTCTTCGTGACCTGGATGATCTTCTGGATGCGCCGCGCCGCCCGCGCGCTGTCCGGCGAGCTGAGGGGCAAGCTCACCGACGCCCTCCAGATGGGCTCCCTGGCCGTCGTCGTCATGGCGTTCCTCGCCGTCGCCCGCGAAGGCCTCGAGACGGCGCTGCTGTTCTTCGCCTCGGTGCAGGGCGCCACCGCCACCGCCGCGCCGCTGACCGGCATCATCCTGGGCCTGCTCACCTCCGTGGTCATCGGCTGGGGCCTCTACCGCAGCGCCCTGCGGATCAACCTCACCAAGTTCTTCACGTGGACCGGGCTGCTGCTCATCCTCGTCGCCGCCGGCATCTTCAAGTACGGCGTCCACGACCTGCAGGAGGCCGGCGTCCTGCCCGGGCTCACCACGTACGCCTTCGACGTCAGCGCGATCATCCCGGCCGACTCCTGGTACGGGGCGCTGCTGGCCGGCACCCTCAACCTCACGCCGCAGCCCAGCGTGCTCGAAGCCGTCGCCTGGGTGCTCTACGCCGTGCCCACGCTCTTCCTGTTCCTGCGCCCGCAGCGCGCGAGGACGACGCCCACGCCGGCGTCCACGTCCCCGGCCGCCCGGCCCTCCGCCTGACCTTGAACACCCGACCGAACACCGCCCGGAGAGTCGCAGTCCGATGAGGAACACCATGCGCATCAGCACCCCTCGCGCCCGCAGCGCCCGCTACGCCCTGGGTCCGGCCGCCGGCGCGCTGGCCCTGCTCTGCCTGGCCGCCTGCGGCTCCGGCGAGCAGGCCGCGACCGGCCCCGCCGCCCCGGGCAAGCCCGGCAAGATCGCCGTCGCCGCGTCCGACACCGAGTGCAAGGTGGCCGCCGGCGAGGTGGCGGCCGGCACCAGCACGTTCGCGATCACCAACGGCGGCAGCAAGGTCACCGAGTTCTACGTGTACGCCCCGGGCGACCGGGTCATGGCCGAGGTGGAGAACATCGTGCCCGGCCTGACCCGCGAGGTGGTCGCCGAACTGCCCGCCGGCACGTACGAGACGGCCTGCAAGCCCGGCATGGTGGGCAAGGGCATCCGCAACCCGCTCAAGGTGACCGGCGAGCACAAGCCGCTCACCAAGGACGCCAAGCTGGCCGCGGCCACCGCCGAGTACAAGCGGTACGTCAAGTCGCAGAGCGACACACTGCTGGTCAAGACGCAGGAGTTCGTGGACGCGGTCAAGGGCGGCGACATCGCCAAGGCCAAGGAGCTCTACCCCGTGTCCCGTACGTACTGGGAGCGGATCGAGCCGGTGGCGGAGATCTTCGGCGACCTCGACCCCGCCATCGACGCCCGTGAGGCCGACCTCGCCGAAGGCGAGGAGTGGACCGG
Organism: Nonomuraea sp. NPDC050691; assembly: GCF_040654455.1. NCBI lineage: Bacteria > Bacillati > Actinomycetota > Actinomycetes > Streptosporangiales > Streptosporangiaceae > Nonomuraea > Nonomuraea sp. NPDC050691. Next base: position 21,011 of record NZ_JBFAIA010000125.1, on the reverse strand, counting down.
CTTCCACCGCATCGAGAAGGACCTCTGGATCACCAAGGACGTCGCCAAGGACGGCCCGATCGCCGACAAGCTGATCACCGACGTCAAAACCATCGTCGCCAAGGCCAACGCGACCGAGCTGACCCCGCTCAACCTCGCCAACGGCGCCAAGGAGCTGCTCGACGAGGTCGCCACCGGGAAGATCACCGGCGAGGAGGACATCTGGTCCCACACCGACCTGTGGGACTTCGACGCCAACCTCGAAGGCTCCAAGGCGGCCGTGCAGGCGCTCCGGCCGGTCCTTGAGGAGCGGGCCCCCGACCTGGTCAAGACGCTCGACGAGAAGTTCGCGGCGGCCGAGCAGGCCCTCGCCGTCCACCAGAAGGGCGACGGCTGGAAGCTGCACGACGAGCTGTCCAAGGCGGAGCTGAAGAAGCTGTCGGACGCCATCAACGCGCTCGGGGAGCCGATCAGCAAGATCGCCCCGATCGTGGCCAAGTGACGGCCGGACCGGCAAGACGTGGCGACGTGACAACCGGGCAGGGAGACGCGGCGATGGACGAGCACGGGGACCAGACGGGGCACGGCGGTCGGATGAGCCGCAGGAAGCTGTTCGGGCTGGGCGCGGCGGGCGTGGCGGCCGTGGGGGCGGGCGCCGTCGCCACCCGCTCCCTCCTCGACGAGCCGGCGGCCCAGGCGGCCTCCACCTCCGACCCCGTCCCCTTCTACGGCGAGCACCAGGCCGGCATCGTCACCCCGGCCCAGGACCGGCTGCACTTCGTCGCCTTCGACGTGACCACCGACAAGCGGGCCGAGCTGACCGAGCTGCTCCAGGAGTGGACCGCCGCGGCGGCCCGCCTGACCCAGGGCAAGGACGCGGGCACGTTCGGCGCGATCGGCGGCTCGCCGGAGGCCGCGCCGGACGACACGGGCGAGGCGCTCGGCCTGCCCGCCTCGGGGCTGACGCTGACGATCGGGTTCGGGGCGTCGCTGTTCGACGACCGCTTCGGGCTGGCGTCCCGGCGGCCGGCGGCCCTGGCCGACCTGCCGAAGTTCCCCGGCGAGCAGATCGTGCCCGAGATCTCCGGCGGCGACATCTGCGTGCAGGCGTGCGCCCACGACCCGCAGGTCGCCGTCCACGCCATCCGCAACCTCGCCCGCATCGGGTTCGGCAAGGTGTCGGTGAAGTGGTCGCAGCTCGGCTTCGGCCGCACGTCGTCCACCTCCCGCGCCCAGGCCACGCCGCGCAACCTCATGGGCTTCAAGGACGGCACCAACAACATGAAGCTGGAGGACGCCCAGCTCCTGCGCGACCACCTGTGGGCGTCGGGCAACGACTGGATGGCCGGCGGCACGTACATGGTGACGCGCAAGATCCGGATGACCATCGAGACGTGGGACCGCACCTCCCTGGCCGAGCAGGAGGCCATCTTCGGCCGCGACAAGGGGGCGGGCGCGCCGCTGGGCAGGAAGGCCGAGTTCGACACGCCCGACTTCGCCGCCACGGGGCCCGACGGCCAGCCGTACATCAAGGCCGACGCCCACGTCCGGCTCGCCCACCCGAGCCACAACGGCAACGCCCACCTGCTGCGGCGCGGCTACAACTACGTGGACGGCTCCGACGGCCTGGGGCGGCTCGACGCGGGCCTGTTCTTCATCGCCTACCAGCGCGACCCGCGCACCCAGTTCGTCCCGGTGCAGATGAACCTGGCCAAGAACGACGCGCTGAACGAGTACATCAAGCACGTGTCGAGCGGGCTGTTCGCCTGCCCGCCGGGGGTGCGGGACGCGGGCGACTACTGGGGCCGCGCCCTGTTCGCCTGACCGCGGAGGTTCGTTCGGGGGCTCGGCAAGGGCTCAAAAGGCAAGGCCCTCGAAGGGGCGCGCTCCGCGCGACTCGGCTCGGACAGCGCTGTGTGGGGAAGCCGCGCTCCCCCACACCCCCTTGGCAAGGGGCCTCCCGCCCCCTGCACCCCCGAGCGTTACGCGAGTCCAGAAATGCCCTCCTCTTACAGCCTGGAAAGCTTGGACAGTGGTCACCCCAATTGCCGGAGGAGACGAGGCAGTGCGCGCAGTGCAGGTTGCATCATTCGGTGATCTGCACGAGCGCTTTGCGTTGGTCTCCCGGGACCGAGGTGCGGAAGTAGCAAGAGCTGGCGTGGTGTCGACGATCAGTCGCAGCACATCCCCAGAATTGGGGGGATGACGCCAGCCGGATTTCGTGCGTGCCGGGCGAGCGGAAGAGGGGAAGCCACACGCCCGGTGTCTCCACGGGGACGAGTACCGATAAGAGCGGGGCTGAGCGGGGCTCAGGGAAACGCCGGCCCGCACTAAGCAACCGAGGTTGACTATCCCATATTAGTCAACTACGGTTGCTTGCATGCCGGCAGAAGACGTACCCCTTCCCCAGGATCCCGCCGACGCGCTGGCGGCCGTGGCCGCGCTGCGACGCCTGGCCGATCAGCTCGAGGACTCCGCCGTGGAGCAGGCCATGCGCGCGGGCTGGAGCTGGCCGGACGTCGCCGAGGCCCTCGGCATCACGCGTCAGGCGGTCCACAAGAAGCACGCCAAGCGGCTCATCGCCGCGGGCGTCACGCTGAGGAGACGACATTGAGCGCGATCGACGACTACATCAACGCGATCATGAAGAAGGGGGTGGAGGAGGCACGGGAGGACGGCTCCGCCGCGACCGAGGCGCATCACCTGCTGCTGGCGATCGCCGCCCACGAGGGCACCGCCGCGCACCGCGTCCTGACCGAGGCGGGGCTCGGACGGCAGGCCATCAGGGACGCGCTGGACCGGGAGTTCGAGCACAGCCTCGGCGCCGCCGGAGTGTCCCTCTCCTCCTTCCGCCTCCCTCCGCCGAGCCGTGACCCCGATCGCCGGCTGAAGGTCGGCGCCTCGGCCGGACTCGCGCTGGAACGCGGCTTCTCGGCCTGCGGCGGCAAGAAGGACCTGCGTCCCGCGCATCTGCTGCTCGGCGTCCTGGACACCGAGATCGGCACCGTACCCCGCGCGCTCTCCCTGGCGGGGGTCCGCCGGGTGGACCTGATGGCACGCGTACGGGAGACGCTGGCCAGCGAGACCTGGTAGCCCCGCCCCCGGCTCCCTGCCCTTTCCCCATACGACTCCAACACGACTCACCACACGACCCAGCGCGATCAGCGCGACCCAGCCGCCGTGACGGGACCCTCCGGCGTCCCGAGCGGCTCCGCCGGTCCCCCCGGCTTCTCCGGCGAAGCGCGGCCGAGCACGCCTTTCGAAGCGCGCCTTTGGATGGCGCGACCTTCGAAGCGCCTTTGGATGGCGCGCCTTCGATGGCGCGGCCTTCGGGCCGCCCCGCTTCCTGTCCCCATCCCCATGCGCCCCGGCCCCGCCATGCCCGCACACCGCTGTCGGCTCGGGCCGTGACGCGTCATGCCCTCGCACCGGGTCCCGCCGGCATGCGTCCCGCCGCGAGGGCGTCCGATCACGAAGAGAGGTCATCCCATGACGACGCGCGAGCAGGTCGTGCTCGACGTCGCCGGGCTGCGCATGCGCTACGGCTCGGTCGACGTCCTGCATGACGTCACGCTCCAGGCCCGCCCCGGCGAGGTGCCGGCCCTGCTGGGACGGAACGGCGCGGGCAAGACCACCACGATCGAGACCCTGGAGGGTCTCCGCACCCGCTCACGGGGCCGGGTCGAGCGCGGCGGCGCGCCGCGATCGCGCCCTGCTGCGAATGGGGTGACATCATGACCGTCACTCAGGTGGCCGGCCGGTCACTGGCGCCGGATCTGGCCCGCGGCTTCATGCTGCTGGCGATCGCGCTCGCGCACGCGCCGGTGTTCGTCTCCGGCACGGCTTCCGGCGTCCTCGACGGCGTCGCCGCGTTCCTCGATCACCTGCTCGCCCACAACCAGGCCCGGCCCCTGTTCGTCCTTCTCTTCGGCTACGCGCTGGGCCAGCTCGCGTCCCGGCATCGGGCGGAAGGAGGCTCGCTCGGGAAGCTGTTGCGGCGCAGGGGCCGGTGGCTGGTCGTCATCGGGTTCGCCCACGGGGTGCTGATCGCGCCGCTGGACATCGTCGCGGTGTACGGGCTGACACTGCTGCTGCTCGCCCCGCTGGTGCGGGCCCGGGACTCGGTGCTGTGCTGGACGGCCGCCCTGGCCGTCATCCCGGCGACGCTCGTGGTTTCCGGGCCGATCCTCCTCGCGTACGCCGGCGCCGTCCCCGTCACGCCGTCCGCCGCCATGCCGGCGGACCTGGGCACCCACATCCTCTCCGGGCTTCGGCTGTGGCCGTTCAAGACGGCCCTGGGCACGATCGACGTGGTGCCGGGCATGGCGCTGGGCATCTGGGCGGCCCGTCGCCGGGTCCTGGACGAGCCCGGACGCCACAGGGGCCTGCTGCGCCGGACCGCCGTCATCTGCCTCGCCGTCGCGCTCGCCGGCCGGCTGCCGGGGGCCCTGCTGATGGCCGGCGCGTGGATGTCTCCCGCGCCTTGGGCCGCCGTCCTGACGCACACCCTCACCGGTTACGCCGGCGGCGTCGGCCTGGCCGCGCTCATCGGCCTCGCCGCGACGCGGGCGACGCGTGGTCCCCTCGTCACCGCTCTGGCCGCCCTCGGGCAGCGGTCGCTGACCTTCTACCTGTTCCAGTCGGTGATCTTCCTCGTGCTGTTCTACCCGTTCACGCTGGGCCTGGGGGACGACCTGGGGTTCGCCGCCGCGTTCGTGATCGGGCTCGCCGTCTGGGCGATCTCGATCCTGGCGGCGGAGTGGATGCGGCGGGCCGGGCACCAGGGACCGGCGGAGGCGCTGCTGCGACGCCTGACCTATCGCCGTCGCGACGGGTGAGCACGCGGCCGGTCAGGGGCGGTGGCGGGCGCGGGAGGCGGCGGCGTGGGCGCGGTTGGCGCAGCGGGTCGAGCAGAACTGGCGCCGGCCCGGCCGGCTGCGGTCCACGAAGGCGTCGCGGCAGGGGGCGGCGGCGCACATCCGCACCCGTTCCCAGTCGCCCTCGGCCGCCAGGTCGAGCAGCTCCTGCACGGCTCGTACGGCCAGGCGGCCGGCGAGCGAGGCGCCGGGCACGGGGACCAGGCGGAGCCGGGGGACGCCGTCCGCCTCCTCGACGGCGGGGCGCAGCGGCAGCTCGGATGTCCAGCGCGCGAGGGCGTCTGAACGGTCGGCGGGATCGGCGGTCAGGACGGCCCGCAGCCGATCCCGCACCGCCCGCACCTCCGCCAGATCCCCCGGCCCCGCGTCGCCGCGCGTCACCGACAACTCCGCGCAGAAGCGGCGCAGCGCCGCCGCGTCCGGCAGCCGTTCCGGTTCGTCGAGATAGGCGTCCCAGGTGTTGGCCAGGTCCAGCGCCACCAGACCGGTCTCCGCGAAGTCCCGCATTCCGCCATCCCATCATCCCGTGCTACCGTCAGGAGTATGACGAGTATAACCACTGACAGAGTCTTGGTCGTCCTCGACGCCCCCTCCAACCTCGGGCTGCGCCCGCCCGCGCCCGACACCGTCCCCGGCTGCTACAAGGCCCCGTGGGCGCTGCGCGATGCCGGGCTGCTCCAGCGGCTGGGCGCGAGCGACGCCGGAGCCGTGGTGCCGCCCCGGTACGTCGCCACCTGGCAGCCCGGCGACGGCGTGCGCAACGGTCAGGCCATCGCGACCTACACGCGGAGGCTGGCCGGGCGCATCGCCGCCCTGCGGGGCGAGGGGCGGTTCCCCGTGGTGCTGGGCGGCGACTGCTCGATCGTGCTGGGGGCGGCGCTGGCGCTGCGCCGCGAGGGGCGGTACGGGCTGGCGTACCTCGACGGGCACGCCGACTTCCGCCACCTGGGCAACTCGCCGCACGTCGGCGCGGCGGGCGGGGAGGGCGTGGCGCTGGTGACCGGGCGCGGCGACGGCTATCTGACCGACATCGACGGGCTGCGACCGTACGTGCGGGACGAGGACGTGATCGTGCTCGGGGTGCACGACGAGGAGGATCTGCGGGACATCGCGGACACCGGCCTCGCGTACGTGCCCGCCGACGAGGTGGCCGCCCGGGGCGAGGAGGCGGCGGCGGACGTGCTGGGCCGCGAGGAGCTCGACGGGTTCTGGATCCACGTCGACGCCGACGTGCTCGACTCGTCCGTGCTGCCGGCCGTCGACTCGCCCGCCCCCGGCGGCCTGTCCCCCGACGAGCTGGTGCGGCTGCTGCGCGGCCTGCTCCGGCTGCCCGGCGCGGCCGGACTCCAGGTGACCATCTTCGATCCCGACCTGGACGAGGACGGGTCGCAGGCCGCCCTGCTCGCCGACGTCATCGTCCGCGCCCTGGCCGCCTGACGCCCGGATCCGCGAAGCACGGGGCCGGAAGCGCGGCCAGAGAACCGCGAGGTCAGAGGGAAGAGGGAAGACCGGGGGTCAGAGGGAATCGCGGGGGTCAGGGGGAAGCGCGGGGTCAGAGGGCGAGTACGCCCGCCGGGTCGGCGATCACCCGCTGCATGGCCAGGCCCGCCGCCCCCAGGACCGCCGCGTCGGCGCCGATCGCCGACATCGCGACCCGCGGCGGCGTGCGCCGCATCTGCCGCAGCCGCACCGACAGCACGTCGGACACGGGCCGTTCCAACCAGGGGAACAGCCGCGCGAACACCCCGCCCAGCACGATCGTCCCCGGGTCGAGCAGGTGGACCGCCGAGGTGAGGGCCAGCCCGAGCGCCTCGCCCGCCTGGCCGGCCGCTGCGAGGGCAGAGCGGTCGCCCGCCTCCAGCAGCGACACGAGCCCGTCGATCGAGGCCGAGGCGGCGGGCAGCGCGGCGGCGGCGCCGGGCAGGGCGGCGACCCGGCCGCGCATCGGGACCACGGCCCCGAGCAGCGCGTCCTGTCCCGCGTACACCTCCAGGCAGCCGCGGCCGCCGCAGCGGCAGGCGGGCCCGTCGGGCACGACGACGACGTGCCCCAGCTCCCCGGCCAGCCCGTACGTGCCGCGGAACAGGGAGCCGTCCACCACCAGCCCGGCCCCGATGCCGATCTCACCCGAGACGTACAGGAAGTCGGTCTCACCGGAGCCGAACCACAGCTCGCCGAGCGCCGCGAGGTTGGCCTCGTTGTCGACCTCGCAGGCCAGGTCGAGCAGGCCGAGCTGGCCCGCCACCCCGATGTCGCGCCAGCCGAGGTGGGGCGCGTTGCGCAGCAGGCCGTCCTGGACGGGGCCCGGCACGGCCAGGGCGGCGCCCGTGATGCGCAGTCCGGCGCGCTCGGCCTCGGCGACGGCCTGGCCGGCCAGTTCGCGCAGGTCGGCGAGGATGGTCTCGGGGCGGGAGCCGCGGTTGTCGGCAGGGCGGACGCGGCGCACGCGCACGGTCCGGGTGAGGTCGACGACGCAGGCGGCCAGGTAGTCGACGTTGAGCTCCAGGCCGAGGGTGGCGAGCCGGTGGCCGCTGACGCTCACGGCGACGCCGGGACGGCCGCGCTCGCCGTCGCGGACGGCGCCGTTCTCGACGACGACGCCGGCGTCGAGCAGGTCGGAGACCAGCTTCGACACGGTGGTCTTGGTCAACCCGGTCAGCTCGGCGAGGGCGGCCCTCGTGAGGGGGCCCGCCGCGCGGATCTCGCCGAGCACGACGGCGAGATTGCGAGCGCGCATGGAATCGTGCCGCACGCCTCTTGACGATGCCACATCTGCCTCCGAGGATTATGTGCAGATTGTGGACTTAATCCTAGAGCGGCGAGAGGGCACCATGAGCTCGTTCATCCCAACCCCCGATGATCGCTTCACCTTCGGCCTGTGGACGGTCGGGTGGCAGGCTCGTGATCCCTTCGGAGACGCCAGCCGGCCCGCGCTCGACCCCGTGGAGACCGTACACCGCCTGGCGGAGCTCGGCGCCTACGGCGTCACCTTCCACGACGACGACCTGCTGGCCGTGGAGCCCGACCGGGACAAGGCCATCGAGGCGTTCCGCAAGGCGCTGGGCGAGACCGGGATGAAGGTCCCCATGGCCACCACGAACCTCTTCACGCACCCGGTGTTCCGCGACGGCGCGTTCACCAGCAACGACCGCGACGTCCGCCGGCACGCGATCCGCAAGGTCATGCGCAACATCGACCTGGCCGCCTCGCTGGGGGCCCGGACGTACGTGTGCTGGGGCGGGCGCGAGGGCGCCGAGTCCGACGCGGCCAAGGACGTGCGCGCGGCCCTCGCCCGCTACAAGGAGGCCCTCGACCTGCTCAGCCAGTACGTCATCGACCAGGGCTACGAGCTGCGCTTCGCCATCGAGCCCAAGCCGAACGAGCCGCGCGGCGACATCCTGCTGCCCACCATCGGGCACGCGCTCGCGTTCATCAACGAGCTGGAGCACCCCGAGATGGTCGGCCTCAACCCCGAGGTCGGGCACGAGCAGATGGCCGGCCTGAACTTCGTCCACGGCATCGCGCAGGCCCTCTGGCACGGCAAGCTCTTCCACATCGACCTCAACGGCCAGCACGGCCCGAAGTACGACCAGGACCTGGTGTTCGGCCACGGCGACGTCAAGAGCGCGTTCTTCCTGGTGGACCTGCTGGAGCACGGCGGCTACGACGGGCCGCGCCACTTCGACTACAAGCCGCTGCGCACCGAGGACCCCGAGGACGTCTGGGTGTCGGCCGCGGCCAACATGCGCACGTACCTCATCCTGCGGGAGAAGGCGCGCGCCTTCCGCGCCGACCCGGAGGTGCAGCAGGCGCTGGCCGCCTCCCGCGTGGACCAGCTCGCCGTGCCCACGCTGGCGCCCGGCGAGACGCTCGCCGACCTGGCCGCCGAGGAGTTCGACCCGGACGCGGCCGCCGAGCGCGGCTACCACTTCACCCACCTCAACCAGCTCGCGCTGGAGCACCTGCTCGGCGTGCGCGGCGGGGCGGCCGGATGACCGACCCCCTCGCCTTACAGCTCTACACCGTCCGCGACCAGCTCGCCGCCGACCGCGACGGCGTGCTGGGCCGCGTGGCCGGGCTCGGGTACGGCGCCGTGGAGCCGTTCGACCCGACCACCGACCCCGAGGGGTTCCGCCGGGTGGCGGACGACCTCGGGCTGGCCGTGCCGATCACGCACGCGTACGCGCTGCTGGACCAGGAACCGGCGAAGGTGTTCGACGCGATCGCCACGATCGGCGCGGAGCTGGTGGTCATCCCGGGCGGCGTGGCGCACAAGGAGTTCACCACCCGCGACGGCCTGGCCCGCACCGCCGACCTGCTGAACGGCCTGGCCGGGCGGGCCGCCGCCCACGGCATGCGGGTCGGCTACCACAACCACTGGTGGGAGATCGAGCCGCGCTTCGGCGAGCGGCACGCCCTGGAGGAGCTGGCCGGGCTGCTGGCGCCGGAGGTGTTCCTGGAGGTGGACACGTACTGGGCGGCCGTCGGCGGCGCGGACGTGCCCGCGCTGCTGCGCCGCCTCGGCGACCGGGTGCTGGCGCTGCACGTCAAGGACGGGCCCGGGGACAAGGAGTCGCCCCACACGGCGGTCGGCGCGGGCGTCATGCCGGTGCCGGACGTCCTGGCGGCGGCGCCCGGCGCGTGGCGGATCGTGGAGCTGGACCACTGCGCGGGCGACGTGTTCGACGCGCTGGCGGCCAGCCGCGGCTACCTGAACACGCTGGAGGGCGTGTGAGCGGCGGGCCGGTCGGGGTCGCCGTGGTGGGCGCGGGCGTGATCAGCGGTCAGTACCTGCGCAACCTCACGGCCTTCCCCGACGTACGGGTGCTGGGCGTCGCCGACCTCGACGAGGCGCGCGCGGCGGAGGTCGCCGAGCGGTACGGCGTGCCCGTCTCGGGCGGCGTCGACGCGGTGCTGGCGCTGCCGGAGGTGGAGATCGTCGTCAACCTCACCGTCCCGGCCGCGCACGCCGCCGTGGCGCTCGCCTGCTTACGGGCGGGCAAGCACGTGTACGGCGAGAAGCCGTTGGCGCTGGACGCCGAGGAGGCGGCCAAGGTGCTGGCCATGGCCGCCGACCTCGGGCTGCGGGTGGGCAACGCCCCGGACACGTTCCTCGGGGCCGGCATCCAGTCGGCGCTGCGGGCGCTGCGCTCGGGCCTGGTCGGCGAGCCGGTCGCGGTGACGGCGGCCACCCAGAACCTCGGGCCGGAGTCGTGGCATCCGAGCCCCGAGTTCTTCTACCAGCGGGGCGGCGGGCCGCTGTTCGACCTCGGCCCGTACTACCTGACCACCTTGACCGCCCTGCTCGGCCCGGCCGCGCGGGTGTCGGCGACCACCCGCAGGCCCCGCGCCGAGCGGGTCGTCGGCTCGGGGCCGAAGGCCGGGACGGTGTTCCCGGTGGAGGTGCCGACGCACGTGGACGCCCTGATCGACTTCGTGGACGGAGCGGGGGCGGCGGCGACGTTCAGCTTCGACTCGCCGGTCGACAAGCGGCTCATCGAGATCATCGGCACGGAGGGCGCGTTGTCGCTGCCCGACCCGAACACCTTCGAGGGGCCGCTGCTGGCCCGCGGGCTCCACGACGTGGACTGGCGGGAGCTGCCGGTGGAGGGCACGGTCGCGGGACGCGGCATCGGTGTCCTCGACCTGGCCCGGTCGATCCGCGCGGGCGTCCCGCACCGGGCCTCGGGCGAGCTGGCGCTGCACGTCCTGGAGATCATGACGGCCGTAACGGAATCCGGGGAGCGCGGTGAGTTCCGCCGGGTCCGCTCGGCCCCGCCCGTTCCGGAGCCGCTCCCACCGGACTGGGACCCCCACGCCGCGACCCTGTCCTGACCGGCACCCCGGAGCCTGCCGTTCTCCGTGGGAGGCTCCGAAGGGTGCTCGGGTGGGCGTGTCCGTTGGAAGCGTGAACGCGTCCGGCTGACGGAAGCGGGGCAAGGCGGTTCGGCGCGAGGATCGGGACATCGCCTCGCGGCAGTCGCCGCCCCGATCCAGGAGGTCCTTGTGATCATTGCCATCGTCGACTTCGACACCGCCGCCGCCGACCGTGCGGCCGCACTGGCCCATCTCGACAGCGAACGCGACCAGGTGCGCGCGATGCCGGGCAACCTCGCCTACCAGGCGTACGCCTCCCGGCAGGACGAGACCCGGGTGACCATAGTCCACGAGTGGGAGGACGAGGAGTCGTTCGCCGGCTACCTGAAGTCCGACGCCTTCGCGCGCTCCGGCGAGGTGATCCGGCCGATGATGGTCGGGGCGCCGGTGAGCCGGCGCTTTCGCGCGGAGCTGTGGGAGACCGTCGCCTGACCGGCGTCACGGCGGCTCCCTAGGATGGGCTCATGCGAGGCCGCGGATGACCCGGAAGGCGTACAGCTTCGTCCGCTCGTTCCCGCCGGAGCCCGCCCGCACGCTCAAGGTCGACCGCCACTACCTGCTCTGCGCCTCGGCCGGTGCCCTCCGGCTCGAGGCGCAGGGTCAGGCGTGGCTGCTGCCGCCGGCACGGGCCGCGCTGATCGAGGCGGGCCACGAGATACAAGTGAGCATCCCGCAGCCGGCCACGACCGCGTCGGTGCTGTTCGACACCGGTTTCACCGCGGCCCCGCCGGCACCGTTGACCGTGTTCGACCTCAGCCCGCTGGCGCGCGCGTTGGTGGCCGAGTGCGGCGCCTGGGGCGAGAGCGACGAGCCTCTTCCTGCGTACGCCGAGACGCTCTTCGCCGCGCTGGGCGCCGTGAGCCGGCGGCTCGCCGAGCGGCCGAGTCCGGTCGTCGTGCCGGCGGGGCGGTCACCGGAACTGCGCCGAGCCCTGCGGCTGACCGAGCAGCGGCTCGGCGGCGAGATCCGCTTCGAGGACGTGGCGGACGAGGTGGGCCTGGCGCCACGGTCGCTGGCCCGGCGCTTCGAGGACGAGACCGGCATGACGTGGAGGGCCGTCCTGCGCCGGATGCGGGTGCTGCGCGCGATCGAGGAACTGGCCGCGGGCGACGCTCCCATCACAGAGATCGCGTTCACGGTCGGCTACACCTCACTGTCCGCGTTCAACGCCGCCTTCCGGCAGCTGACCTCCCGTACGCCCACGGAGTACCGAGCCAGCTTCCGCCCCTGACCGGACCGACTCGCTGCCTGGACTCTGCCCGCACTACGGGAGGGCGTAGACCTGGCCGGTCCGGGCGCCTTCGACGGAGCGGACGTAAGCCGCGGCGACATCACGCAGGTCCACCGACGGGAGGCCGGGGAAGTAGGCCCCGTACTTGTCGAGATCTTCCGTGAAGACCGTCGGGGAGACGACGTTGATCCGCTGGGGCGCGAGCTCGATCGCCGCCGCCCGCACGAACGCCTCCACCGCCCCGTTGGCCATGGACGCGGCGCTGCCCGTGACCACGGGCTCACGAGCCAGCACCCCGCTGATCAGGGTGAAGGACCCGCGCTCGGAAACGTGCGGGACGCCCTGACGCACCAGTTCCATCTGGCTGAGCACCTTGCCGTCGAACGCCGCCCGGTAGTCCTGGGGCGTCATCTCGGTGAGCGGCTTCCAGGGGACGTCGCCGGCGGCGCTGACGACGGCGTCCACCGCACCCGCCTTCCCGTACAGCGCCGTGATCTGCGCCGGGTCGGAGATGTCGTGGCGGAGGTCACCACTGCTCCGGCCGACGGTGAGGACGTCGTGGCCACGCCCGAGCAGCGTCTCGCGCAAGGCGGTGCCCAGCGTGCCGCCGCCGCCGATGAGAAGAATCTTCATGACGACGACGCTACGGCGGCACGGAGCGGGCAGGGAAATGCTCTTCAGGGGCATTTATGCTCGACGATTATGAATGTGGAGTTGCGGCATCTTCGGGCCTTGGCGGCGATCGGGGACGAGGGCACCATCACCGGTGCCGCGCTCGCCCTTCACATGAGCCAGCCGGCGCTCTCCCGCACCCTGGAACAGCTGGAACACCGCCTGGGCACGCGGCTGGTCGAGCGCACCACTCGCCGCCTCACGCTCACCGAGGCCGGAAGGCGGCTGTGGGAGCACGCCCACCGCATCCTCCACCAGCTGGACGACGCGCTGGCCGAAGCCGCGGCAGGTCCCCGGCCGCGCTCCATCCGGGTGGCCTTCGCCTGGTCCGCGCTGGGCAGCCACACGGTTCCCCTGCTGCGCGCCTGGCGTGACCGCCACCCCGACACGCCTGTGCACGTCCGGCGCGTGGACGACCCCGAGGCGGCCGTACGGCGAGGCGAGGCCGACGTGGCGTTCGTGCGCGCCGATCCCGCCCCGGACCCCTCCCTGGCGAGCTGCTCCCTCATCCGTGAACAGCGCATGGCGGCCGTACCCGAGGAGCATCCGCTCGCCCGGCGCCCGGCCGTACGCCTGGCCGATCTCGCGGGACAGCCCGTCGTCCTGTGCTCGACCGCCTCCAGCACGCGCGCCGATCTGTGGCCCGACGGCCGGCGGCCCCGGACCTTGCAGGTGCCGGGTGTGGACGAATGGCTCACCACCATCGCCACCGGCGACGCCATCGGGGTGACCACCGCGGGCATCAGCTACAACCACCCCCACCCGGGCATCCGCTACCTGCCGCTCTCCGACGCCGCCCCCGTCACGGTGTACCTGGTGTGGCCGGCAAGCCCCTCTCATCCCGCGACCGACGCCTTCCGCCGGCTGGTGCAACGGCACCTGGTGTCCTCGCGCTGACCGCGTGCTCCCTGCCGACGTGACGCGACGTCCTCGAAGCCGATCAGGGCCGGGGTGTCTGGGAGCGGAAGCTGTGGCCGAGTTCGGAACCGAGCCCGAAGTAGTGCCGGAAGTTGTAGATCAGCGGGTTCCAGTGGGCCGGGTCGATGTGCTGGGTGCCGGGCACTACCAGGCTCGGGTCGGCGTGGACCTTGAGCACGCGGGCTTCCACGATGAGGAACTCGCCGCCGGCGTCGGCCTGCACCCGGGCGGCCCGCGCCTCCAGCTGGATCGGGCACTCGGCCGCTCGGGGCGGGCGCACCACCTCGGACGGCTCGGGACGCAGCCCCGCGGCCGCGAACTTGGCCGGTTCGAAACGGAACGCGCCCTGCTTGTGCGCGGGTACGGGATCGCGCCCGGTCAGCGGGGCCAGACGTTCCACCGCCCGCCACTGCCGCGAGTGCGGCAGGTTGATCACCAGGTCCGGCCGGGCGATCAAGTTCCGCCCGGTCTGGCCCTCGGCGCCCAGGCCGAGGACGACGATCTGTCCCAGCGCCCAGGCGGAGGACATCGGGGCGAGATTGAACGAGCCGTCGTCGTTCTCCGTCGACAGGAGCACGACGGGTGTCCCGAAGTACAGGATGCTCGGGGTGATCTCCAGATGGCCTGTCGCGGCGAACCCAGGTGCAGTGGTCACGGCACCGACCGTAGGGGCGCATCCTTTCGACGGCCGCCGAAGGATGGCCACAGGCGTCCTACGGCCACCTTCACCTACGGCCACTGTCGGCTACCGGAAAGCGAAGCCCGCGCTGCTGGTCCGGCCTGCGCCGTTCACGGCCGTGATCATGAGCAGGGACCGGTCCGGGTCGATCCCGGCCGGATCGAAGGGCGCCCAGACCAGCTCCCGCGCCACCCCGTCCGGCCGGTCATCGCTCATCTGGCCGTCGCCCTGTCCATCGCCTCCGGGCTCGGGGGTGACGGTGACCGTCTTCACCGCTCCCCCGGTCTCCTGGTAGGTCACCCGCAGCGTGCCGCCACGGAGGTTGAGCCCCCGTACCTCGATGCCGTCGCGCCCGCCGACGGTGCGCCGCCTCGCGTCCATGACGAGGGGGTCGTTCCAGCCGGCCGTGATCGTGTCCGCGAGCGACGGCGCACCGGGCCGGTCCCGGCAGGTCAGGAACGGGTCCCAGCCATACGCGATGATCTTGGTGGCGTACCGGCCGACGGCCATGACCTGCCGGTCCACCCGGCTCTTCGTGGCGCGCCCGCGCAGCGGCAGCGGGTCGGTCCTGCCGCACTCCCCCTCGACCGGGGTGGGCTCGAAGACCTCGACGTTCACCCACAGCTCGGCGCCGTGGCCGGCGCGGCGCGCGGCGGCGGCGACGTAGTCGGCGGTCGAGCCGTAGTACGCCTGCCGGTACGGCACCGCGCCCACCACCGGGACGAGCCGGGCGTCCATCGGGTCACCGTCCTGGCCCGCCCCGTACACCGGGACCTTGCCGACGCCCCGGCCGTCCTGGATGGCGATGGCCATCGGCAGGCCGGCCCGGGTGGCCGCGATGTCGGCGAACCCCTCGCCCACCACGCTCGGCGGGAAGCCCCGCGACCGGCGCGCGTCCCAGTACGGGCTCACCACGATCGTCCGCCCCGGCAGCACGGCGGCGGCCACGGCGTGCTGAGCCCGGTAGAGCGCGAGCACCGGGTCCCGCGGGCCGCGCTCGCGCATGGCCAGCTCGAACGACTGATACACCCCCGCCAGCGCCGGTGACGCGCCGAACCGCTCCCGGTAGCCGGTCAGGACCCGCTCGGTGAAGGCGTCCAGCGCGCCGGTGGAGGCGGCGTCGGGCTGCCACGGCTTGGCCGGGTCCTGCGGCGCCGCGGGCAGCCCGGGGAACACCCGCATCCCGTACGCGGCGGCCTCCTCCAGCAGGTTGCCGACGCCGTCGCCGTCCGCCGCGACCAGCACCAGGTCGTACGGACCCGACTGGCAGGACGGCCCGAGCAGCAGCCGGTAGTAGACGCGTTCGCCGCCGTCGATCCGCCGGTCGAGCCCCGAGCAGCGCAGCGCGGCCGGGCCGAGGCTCTCGCTGGTCACGTACGTGAAGACGCGGCGGATCTCCTGACCCCGGGCGGCGTCGCGGGCGGCCAGGTAACACGGCCGCCCCTGCTCGACGCAGCCCGCGAACACGGGGTCGAGCCGCCGGCCGGGCCCTTCCGCGACCGGCGTCCGTCGCGCGTCCCCCTCACCGGCCTCGTCGGCGACCGGCGTCCGTCCCGCGTCTCCTCGCTCGGCCGCCAGGACGCGTCCCTCGCCGTCCACCCGCGCGGCGGCGAAGCGGGGGCCGAACGTGATGATCGTGTCGCCTCCGGCCGCGTGGATCGCCTGCAGCGTCCGCCGCGTGTCGCACCGGTCGGGGCGGGGCTCCATCCAGTAGCCGCTGATCGCGTACGGGGACGTCACGCGGGTGTCGCGGGGCGGGCAGCCGGGGGCGCCGGTCCTGGGCGCGGCGCCGAGCCCCCACATCAGGCCGGCCGCCGCCACCACCGCCACGGCCGCGCAGGCCACCACCGACTGGAGGACGAACCGGGTCCGGTGCCGCATGCCACCTCGCATCGCGCCGCGCCCCTCCGCGTTACTCGCCGCGCCGAGGTCGTCCATCACCCTATCCATCGGCCTCCACGAACGTCCCTCCCGGAACGTGACCCCGGAAACTGCGCCTCCCGAGCCCCCAACCCCCCGAGATCACCCCAGGCATGGGCCACCGGAATTGTCGGCGCGCTCTGCCACGATCGCGATCACCTCAACCCCTGAGATCACCTCGACCCCCCAGGAGAGTCATGCGAGCGAACGACGCCGCCTGGCCGCCGGTGCGCGACCTCATCGCGGCCGGCGACATGGCCGCGCTGGTGCGGACCGTCAAGGCGCTGGACGAGCCGGCCCGGCGGGAGGTGGCGGGCGAGCTGCCCGGGTACATCGCCGAGATCCGGCAGATCGTGTGGGAGGAGGTGTCCGCCCACGAGGCGCGGGCCGAGCGCGACAGGCGGGAGCAGCAGGACGAGCTGGCACGCCTGTACGCGGCCGGAGAGCTGAGCGAGCCCCAGTACACCATTGCCTACTCCATGACCTGGGAGAACGACGGCTGGGAGGCCAGGCCCGCGGCCGACCGCTGGATCGAGCCGATGCGGGTGGCGGGGGCGGCGACGTTGGGCGGCGCGGCGGCGGTGGCCGCCTGGGTGACCCGGCGCGAGTTCGACCGCTGGGTCTCCTCGCCCCTGGAACTGGAGCGGGAGCTGGAGCCGGTCCTGGAGGTGGTCGCCGCCCGCCCGGACGCCTGGCAGGCCGATCTCGCGGCACGGCTGGCCCTCCGTGTCCGGGCCCGGCGGCGTCCCCTGCAGGCCGACCGGGTGCTGGAGCTGGCGCTGGCCCTGCTGCGGCGCACCGGCGCGACGCCGCCCGAGCACGACCCGCTCGTCGTGGGCTGGGCCCGGCAGGTGCCGAGGCCGGGCGACCCGCTGACCCGGCACCTGGTGCCGCGGCTGTTCGAGGCCGAGGGGGTCGGGCGGGTGCTGCGTGACGACCGTACGTGGCTGGGAAGGCTGACCAGGCTCGCGGCCCGCGACCGGGCGATGCGCGAGATGCTGCTCGACGGGTGCAGGCGACGGTTCCTGCGCGGCGGCGAGGGGCCTGACCTGCGGTTCTTCGTACGGCTGCACGAGGAGCTGAAGCCGACGCCGGCCGAGGTCGCGCCGCACGCGCTCGACTACCTGCGCCTGTTGCCGGCCGCGCCGGGCCCGGTGGCCGAGCTGTCCCTGCGGCACGTACGGGACCTGGACCGTCTCCCCCTGGAGGATGTGGCCGAGGCGCTGGAAGGGCTGGTGTTCCGGGCCGAGGGCGGGCTGGCCCGCGCCGGGCTGAGCTGGCTGGAGGAGCTGGTCAAGCCGGCCCCCGAACGGGCCGGCGACCTCGCGCCCGCCGTGGCCACGGCTCTCGGGCACCAGGCGCGGGCCGTTCAGGAGCGGGCGGTGCGGATCGCCGTGCGGCACGCCGCCCGCTTCCCCGCGGACGCGGCCGCGACCCTGCGCGACGGCGTGGGCGAGCTGCCGCCGAACCTGCGCAACCGGATGGCGGCGGCCTTCGGCGGCGAGACGGTTCCGGTCCCGGAGCCGGAGCCCGCCTCCGAGGACCATGAGGCGGAGCCCGTCCCCGGGACGCTGCCCGCGCCGCCTCGCCCCATCCCGGCCGTGGCGCCGCCCGGCGACGCCCGGAGCCTGGCCGCGATGGTGCTCGACGGCGGCCGGTCGGCGGCCGAGCGGTCGCTGGCGGCGTTCGTGCGGCTCGCCGCCGGCGACCGGGACGCGCTGCGGGCGGCGCTCACCCCGCTGACCCGGCAGGACGACTGGCGGCTGGACCGGGACGAATGGAGCGAGCACGACACCTGGATGCGTGCCCTCGCCATCGAGCTGGTGCACCCAGGCCGACCGTACGGGAGCTCCCAGAGGCGGCTCCTGAGGGCGGCCGCGCGCCTGAACGGGGTGCCGCCGGAGCCGGAGTATCCCGACCGGCTGCCCGAGCCCCGGCGCGCGTCGCCGTTCCACCGCTTCACGCTGCGGCGGTACGCGGAGATCCACGCCGCGCTGGCGGCGGGGACGCTGCCGCCGCTGCTGCTGGCCACGCCGAGCCTGTCCACGGGGCACGTCGATCCCGCCGACCTGGTGGCCCGGCTGGAGGAGCTGGAGGCCGCCGGGCCTGAGCCTCTGCCCGCCGACTTCCAGCAGGCGCTGCTCCGGCTGCCCCGCGCCGTGGACCCCACCGTGGTCGAGCGGGCCGGGACCCTCACCTCCGCGGCGGGCCGGCGCGCGGCGCGCTGGATGCGGGACGGCGGCCTGCCCGACCCCGTCGTACGGGTCACCCGGTCCGGGCGGGACGACGGGCTCGGGTCCGTGGTGTGGATGACGACGACCGTCGAGGCCGCGCCCACCGGGCTCCCGTACATCGACGAGCTGCTGGCCGACCAGCCGCGGCACGTCAACTACGTCTGCGACGGCCACCTGGGCGGCATGCTGGAGCGCTGGCCCACGGTCATGCCGTCACACCGGGAGGTGGTCGCCGCCCACATGGTCGGCCACCAGCCCTTGGAGATGAAGGACATGCCGTCGTCGACGCTGCAGCTCCTGGCCGACGCCTCCGGCCCGGCCGGGACCGCGGTCGCCCTGCTGCTCGCCTACCGGATCTTCCCCCGGCCGTGGGGAGAGGACGGCACCGAGCCGGCGCTGCGGGCGCTGCGGCGGTTGGCGGCGTCCGGCGAGCTGCCGTCCGAGGAGCTGGGCGGGTGGCTCGCGGAGCGGGTGCCGCGCGGCGAGGTCAGGACGCGGGACCTGGCCGCCCTGCTGGAGGCCGAGGCGCTGAACGGCATGCACCACGACGTGTGGCGCGTGCTCACCACGGCCCTGCCGCCGCTGCTGCCGGCCCCCGGCGCGCGGGCGACGAAGGCCGACACCGAGCTGGTCGCCCTGGCCGAGCGGACGGCCCGCTGGTCCGGGGCGCGGGGACGGCATCCGGAGCTGGCGGCGTTCGCCGCGCGCAAGGGCACGGCCCGCGCCCTCCGCCTGGCCCGCGCCCTGGACGCCCATCTCACCCGCCCATGAGCCGGACACCCTGGAAGCTCACCTCACCCGCCCGTGCCCCCTCGGGGAGGCCCGCCCGAAACCTCCGCCCCTTCTAAGCTTGGCCTGCCCCAAGCCCTCAAGCCCCTCGCGGCCGACCGGCAGGCCGGCTCCCGGGCGTCCCCCGCAAGGAGTTGCACATGCGCGTCACCGTCACCGGCGCCCACGGGAAGGTCGGCCGCGCGGCCGTCCGCGCGCTCATGGAATCCGGCCACGAGGTGACCGCCGTGGACCTCGACCGGCCCGTCTTCGAGCGTCCCGCGCCCGGCGAGCCCCGCTACGTGCAGGCCGACCTGACCGACGCCGGCCAGGCGTTCGCCGCGATCCGCGAGGCCGAGGCGGTCGTGCACACCGCCGCCATCCCCGCCCCCACCTCCCACCCGCCGCACGTCGTCTTCCAGAACAACCTCATGGCCACCTTCAACGTCCTGGAGGCGGCGGTCCGGTTCGGGGCGAGGCGTTTCGTGAACATCTCCAGCGAGACCGTGCCCGGCTACTTCTTCTGCGAGCGCCCGTTCCTGCCCGACTACGCGCCCGTGGACGAGGACCACCCGATCCGCCCGCAGGACCCGTACGCGCTGTCCAAGCACTTCGGCGAGCAGCTCATGGACGCGGCGGTGCGCCGCTCCGACATCCGGTGCGTCTCGCTGCGGCCGAGCTGGGTGCAGCACGAGGGCAACTACGAGCGCAACCTCGGCCCGCAGGTCCGCGAGCCCGGGGAGATCGGCGCCGGGCTGTGGAGCTACACCGACGTGTACGACCTGGCGGACGCCATCGTGCTGGCCGTGGAGTCCGGCCTGCCCGGCCACGAGGTGTTCTACATCGCCGCGCCGGACAACGCGGGCGGCCACGACTTCGCCACGATGCTGCGCCACATCCACGGCGACGCCATCGAGCTGCGGGAGCTGTCCCGCCCGGACGCCTCGGGCCTGTCCTCCGCCAAGGCGATGCGCCTGCTCGGCTACCGGCCGAAGCGGTCGTGGCGCGACTACCTCGACGAGGACGGCCGCGCCAGGGCCAAGTAACCGCCCGTTCCGTGTAAGACGACCGGGACCGTCCCCCTCCGCCCCTGCTTCCATGTCGGCATGTGACACAGCCGCCCGGAAGCGGAAGGAGGGGACCTTCGCACGACACCACCAGGGGGCCCGTCCACAGGACATTGAACTCAACACACGGGAGAAAACACCCATGTCTCGTTCCATCTGGGGGAAGGCGCTGCTCGCGGGGGCGGCCCTGACGGGATCGGCCCTCCTCCTCAGCGCTCCTGCCAACGCCTTCAGCACCACCGTCTCCGGCACCACCGTCTCCGGCGTCATGGATTCCGGCGCCGCCGGGGCCGCTCTGGCGCCGGTCGTGGTGTCGAGGACCGGGTCGACGATCGTGGTGCGGGCCGGCGCCGAGGCCAACGGCCTCGACGTCAACGGCAGCGCCGGCTCGTCCATCACCGTCACCGACACGCTCGCCCAGGTCACCGCCGGGGCCGGTTGCCAGCAGCTCGGCGCGCTCGTCCGCTGCTCGACCGTGGGGGTCACCCGCCTCAGCGTCACCGCCTCCCTGGGCGACGACGCGGTGCGCAACAACACCAACATCCCGAGCACGCTCAGCGGCGGCCCCGGCCGTGACCGCGTCTTCGGCGGCTCGGCGGCCGACACGCTGAGCGGCGGCACCGGCGACGACATCCTCAACGGCGGCGCCGGGACCGACCTCGCCAACGGCGGCGCCGATGTCGACAGGTGCACCGCCGAGACCGAGGTCAACTGCGAGCTGTAGATCCGGCGACCGAGTCACGGGGGTCGCGTGCCCGCGCGGGAGTGGGCGGGCACGCGGTCCTCGCC
>NZ_JBFAIA010000124.1:0-25263 GCF_040654455.1 Nonomuraea sp. NPDC050691 | reverse complement strand
GGCGGGACGGCCGGTCCCGCCGCCCGCGGCGTCACGTCTCGACCGGGCGACCGGCGGCGTCAGATCCCGCTCCCGCCGTCCCGGCGCTCGTCACGGCTCAGCCCGGCGGCCGGTCCGGTGTGACGAGTCCGCTCTCGTAGGCGTAGACGACGGCCTGGGTGCGCCCGCGCAGCTCCAGCTTGGCCAGGATCCGGTTGACGTGCGTCTTCACCGTCGCCTCGGCCAGCCCCAGGTCCGCGGCGATCTCCGTGTTCGACAGGCCGCGCGCCACGTGGAGGAGCACCTCCCGTTCCCGCGCGGTGAGGCCGTGCGCGTCCGGCCGGGGCGTGCCGTCCGGCAGGTGCACGGCGAAGCGCTCCAGCAGGCGGCGCGTCGTGCTGGGCGCCACCACGGCGTCGCCCGCGTGCACCGACCGGACGGCGCTGAACAGGTCCGCCGCCGGAGCGTCCTTGAGCAGGAAGCCGGAGGCGCCCGCCCGGATCGCGGCGAAGGCGTACTCGTCCAGGTCGAACGTCGTCAGGATGAGCACCTTCGGCGTCGCCGCCGTGGCGCCGGACCGGATGAGGCGGGTCGCCTCGACGCCGTCCATCCGCGGCATGCGCACGTCCATGAGCACCACGTCGGCCTCGACCGCGCGCAGCGTCTCGACCGCCGCCGCGCCGTCCGCGGCCTCCCCGACCAGCTCGACGTCCGGCTGGGAGCGCAGGACGAGCCGCAACCCGGCCCGGACGAGTTCCTGGTCGTCCACTAGCACGACCCGGATCACGACGCCCCGCACCCGTCGCCGCGAACCCCTGCGCCCGCCCGGGCGTCCTTCCGGACGCCGTCGCGGGCGTCCTCCCGGGCGTCCTCCCGGGCGTCGTCGCGGGCGTCGTCGCGGGCGTCGTCCCGCGCGACGGGGAGGCGGGCCGACACGCGGAAGCCGCCGCCCGGCCGGGGCGCCGCCTCGACCGTCCCGCCGTACATCGCCGCCCTCTCCCGCATGCCGGTCAGCCCGTGGCCGCCCCCTGACGTCAGTGTGGACGCGCCCCGCCCGTCGTCGGTGATGTCGAGCGCGACCTCGCCGGGCCCGAGGCGGAGCTCGACCTGGGCCCGCGTGCCGGGCCCGCCGTGCTTGAGCGCGTTGGTCAGCGCCTCCTGGACGATCCGGTAGATCGCCAGCTCCTGCCCCTCTGGCAGGTCCGGGGAAGTCCCGTGGACGGTGAGGCCGGCCGGCAGCCCGGACGCGCGGGCCCGCTCGACGAGCTCGCCGAGCCGCGACAGGCCGGGCTGGGGAGCGAGCCCGGCCGCGTCCGTGTCGTCGCGCGGCCCGCCCGCGCCTGTGTCGTCGCGCAGCACGCTCACCAGCCGCCGCATCTCGGCGAGCGCGCGGCGGCCCGTGGCGGAGATCGTCGCCAGCGCCTCCTGGGCCAGCTCGGGCTCGCTCCCGACGGCGTACCCCGCGCCCTCGGCGTGGAGCACGATCACGCTCACGTGGTGGGCGACCACGTCGTGCAGTTCGCGGGCGATGCGCGCCCGCTCGGCCGCCGCCGTGATGACGGCCTGCTGGCCGCGCTCCCTCTCGGCCTGCTCCGCCCGCTCCAGCAGGCCCGCCACGTACCGGCGGCGCGTGGCGGAGTGGATCCCGGCGATCCAGATCGCGACCACGAACACCGAGAACGCGGCGTACTCCTTGACCAGCACCCCCAGCGGCGCGTCCGGCCGGACCACCAGGAGCAGGACGCCCAGCTCGGCGACCGCGCCGGCGGCGACGGCCCAGCGCAGCGGGCGCCACGCGGCCACCCGGTACATCGCGATCAGCACGCTCAGGTTGGCGGCGAGCAGGTCGGCGCCCGCCGCCCATTGGACGAAGCTCACCGCCGCCGTGACCGCGAAGACGGCGAGCGGGTGCCGCCGCAGCCGGAGCAGCGGCGCGAGCAGGGCCGCGTGCAGGGCCAGGATCGCCCAGAGCGGGATCGTGGAGCCGCCGTACGCCACCTGGATCACGCACAGCGGCAGCGGCGCCGCGAGGAGAAGGACGTCCTTCGACGCGCTGGGACGCGCCGGCCGGGCGCGGGTTCGGGCGAGCACGCGACCCACGATAGGGACCGGCCGTACGGCCCGGTTCCGCCCCGGGGCGGAGATCCTCGTACACCCCAGGGTGGAGGCGTCAGGGGATGAGCCTGACCTCCGGGTACGCCCGGCTCGGCCCGTCGAGGAGCGGGGTGCGCCGCCCCCGCAGGTGCAGGTCGAAGAACGTGGTGAGGTAGGCGCGCTGGGCGGCGATGGAGCGTTCCGGATCGATGGTGCCGATGGTGTCGGCGATGGGAAGGCCCTTCAGCCGGCCGGCGAGCTGGGGGTAGATCGCCTGCAGGTCGAAGAAGGAGAAGTGCTGCGCCCCGGTGAAGCGCGCCTCGCGCTTCCAGCCGCTGGAGGCGCCCCAGAAGGACTTCCAGGTGGGCTCGCTGTCGCGGGTGGTCGTCTCCCCGGCCACCTGGAGGAACGGCCGGGTGACGCCGAGGGTCGCGGCCGGTCCGAGGAGGATGCCGTCCAGGTTGGCGCCCGCGTCGACGCGCGGGTCGTCGCGCAGGAGCTGGGCGGCCGTGGCCCCGCCCATGGAGTGGCCGAACGCGCCGACGCGCGACAGGTCCAGCGAGCCGGGCAGCCCGGCCGGCAGCGGGCCGCGTCCGGCGCCGGGGCCGCTCCCGCGGTTCAGGCGCGCCAGCTCGTCGAGGACGAACCTCAGGTCCGCGACCCTGGCCTCCAGGAGGACCTTGAACAGCTTCGCCTGGTCCTCCTGGGTCTTCACGGGCGGCAGCTCGGAGTGCTCGACCCGGCCGCCCGGGAACTCCACATGGTCCGGCTCGTGGGTGTGGTCCACGGTGACGACGGCGTAGCCGCGGGCGGCCAGCTCCTCGGCCAGGACGGTGCTGAGCGTGCGCGGGGCCTCGAACCCCGGCGAGAACAGCACGAGAGGAAGCCCGCCCGCCCTCCGGTCCACGGGCGCGCCGGTCCGGGCGTGTGTCCTGGTCGCCGCCCAGTCCACCTGGCCCGGCTTGACGCCGAGGTCGGAGGCGGTGTCCCGGTCGAAGCCGGCCGCGGCGAGCGGCGGCATCTGCGGCGCCCGGGGGAGGCCGTCCGCGCGGCGGGCGGGGTACCAGACGCTCACCATGAGCTCCCGGTACGGCTGCGAGGTCACCAGCGGATCGGGCCGGGAACGGTCCACCAGGCGCAGGGCGACGGTGCCGATCGGGTGCCGCACGGTGGGCGCGGGCAGCTCGAGCCTGATGGCGGGGGCCGTCGCCGCCGTGCCCGCAGCCGGCGTGCCCGCAGCCGGGGCCGCCGGCGCGGTGAGCAGGGCGGCGGCGAGTCCCAGCCCGGCGGCGACCCGGGCTCCGGGGACGCGCGTGAACGCTGACATGAAGGTCTCCTCGTGGGGATGCGGTGTCCTACGAGGAGCCTTCCAGCGATCTTCGCCGGACGGCTCGTGCTCCGGGACGAACCCCGGATGACCCCGCGGGTTGACCAGAAACGATCATCATCCTCCGGGTTGACCCCGTCGCCGTGTCCGTCCAAGCGGCGTTGCCGGGTCCTGGAGGGGATGCGATGCTGCTCGTCGCGCCTACCGGATCATGACCGAAAGGAGCGCCGATGGGCGATCTCGGGCCGTCCTCATGGGGAGCGCTGGACCGGGCCGGACCCTTCAGCGACTGCTACGGCTACGACCGGGGCACCCCCGGTCGACCGCCGCCACATCGACGCGTTCCTGACGGCCCAGGCCCGCCTGATCCTGCCCCCGGTCCTGGAGGTCGGCGAGAACCTCCACGCGCGGCGGTACCCGGGCGACACCGCCGAGGTGGACGTGATGGACATCGACCCGGACAACGAGGACGCGACCCTGCTCGCCGACCTGGCCGAACCGGGCTCCCTTCCGGACGGGCGCTACGGCTGCGTGCTCCTGATCCAGACCCTCCAGTACGTACGGGACCCGCGCGCGGCGCTGCTCAACGTCCGGCGCGCCCTGGCTCACTCCGGCACCTCGGGGTGCCGCACGCGGCGCTCGGCCGGGCCGTGGTCGCGGCGGTCGTCCTCACGGCCTCCGCGCCCCCGGCCTCCCTGACCCCGGCCTCCCTGACCCCGGCATCCGCGCCCCCGGCCGCGGCGACGCCGGCCGCGCTGCGCGACCACTGCGCCCGGCGGCTGCCCCGCGACCACGTGCCGGTCGATGTCGTCCCCGTCGCCGAGCTGCCCGTCACCCCCAACGGGAAGGTGCGCAAACGCGAGCTGGCCGAGTGGTACGCCCGCACCTACCTGGAGGACGGGTGTACCGGCGCGGCCGCCGCCCGTGCCGCCGCAGCGCCGCTCGGACGGCGTCCCGAGCCGCCCGATCAGCTGCCAGGACGTGACGAGCCAGACCGGCGGGACGAGCATAGCCGGCGCGACGAGCACGACGAGCACGACGAGCTGGGCGAGCTGGGCGAGCTGGGCGAGCTGGTCTTCGCCGTCTTCCGCGACACTCTCGACGTGGAACAGGTCCGGCGGGACAGCGACTTCTACCGGCTCGGCGGGCACTCCCTGCCGGCGGCCCGGCTCGCCGCCGAGCTGGAACGCCGCCTCGGGAGGCCGGTCGAGCCCACCACGGTCCTGCGACACCCCCGCGCCGGCGACCTGGCCGACGCCCTGAGACGCGCCCCGGACAACGGCGCGAAGTGACGCGCGCAGCCTCCACCGAGTGGACGCGCGCCGCCTCGACCATGAGGGCGCGCGCCGTCTCCACCATGAGGGCGCGTCACCGGCGCGGCGCCCCGTTCACGCCCGGCTGGCGCCGTAGGCCGTGTCGTCGGAGATGTCGATCCTGGACCGGTCGGGCAGCGCGAGGGTGGCCGCGAGCCCGATCACCGCACCGATGATCATGAAGATGGAGATCGCCTGCCAGCCGTAGTCGTGCAGCAGCCACGTCGCGATCAGCGGAGCAGGCCCGCCCGCGACGATCGAGGCGAGCTGGTAGCCGAGCCCCGCTCCGCCGTACCGCAGAGCGGTCGGGAAGCTCTCGGCGATGAGCGACGCCTGCGGGCCGTACTCCAGCGAGTGCTGGAGCTGCACGACGACGATGGTGATCAGGATGACCGCCGCGACGCCGGTGTTCAGCAGCGCGTAGTACGGGAAGGCGATGATCGCCAGCACGATCGCCCCGAGCGCGTAGATGCGGCGGCGCCCGACGCGGTCGCTGAGATGGCCGAAGTACGGGATCGCGACCAGCTCCAGGGCCGCCGCGCAGGTGACCGCGGCGAACGCGAACGTCTTCGACATCCCGATGTGCGGCGCGGTGATGTAGGTGATGACGAACGTCGTGAACAGGTAGAACGGCATCTGCTCGGAGACGCGCAGCAGCGCGCTGAGCACGACCTCCTTCGGGTGCCGCTTCAGCACCTCCACCACGGGCAGCTTGGCGACCTGCCGGGTCTCCAGCAGCCGGGAGAACAGCGGCGTCTCCATCACCCGCAGCCGCACCCAGAGGCCGACGGCCACGAGCACGAGGCTCAGCAGGAACGGCACGCGCCAGCCCCAGTCCTTGAACGCGTCACCCGCCGTGGCGGCCAGCAGCGACATGGCGCCCGTGCCGAGGATGAGGCCGATCGGCACGCCGATCTGCGGCCAGCTCGCCATCAGGCCGCGCCTGCGCTGGTCGCCCCACTCCATCGACAGCAGCACCGAGCCGCTCCACTCGCCGCCCACCGCGATGCCCTGCAAGATGCGCAGGACGACGAGCAGGATGGGCGCGGCCACGCCGATGCTGGCGGTGCCCGGCAGCAGGCCGATCAGCGCGCTGGAGACGCCCATCATGACCAGCGTCACGATCAGCGTCGCCTTGCGGCCGATGCGGTCGCCCCAGTGCCCGAAGATGGCGGCGCCGATGGGCCGGGCCACGAACCCCACCGCGTACGTGGCGAACGCCGACAGGGTGCCCGCGTAGGGCGAGGACTTGGGGAAGAACACCTCGGCGAAAACCGTCGCCGCCGCTGTGCCGTACAGGAAGAAGTCGTACCATTCGATGGCGGTGCCGACGACGCTGGCCGTGGCCGCCTTCCGGATCTGCGATCGCTGTTCCTCAGCTGACAGTCCGCGCTCGCTGCTCTCAGCCATCACCGCGCCTCCTCAGGCCGGTTCCTTTGCGTCTCGTACCCAGGAAGATGAGGGTCAACATCCGTTTTGTCAGATCCTTACGCCATCTCCTGTTTAGCCGCGTATCGCCGGACCCAAGGTGGGCGGGTGGCCGCGGGGGTACGCCCGGGAGTCCTGTACTTCCTTCACCATCGCGAGGCCGGCCGGATTCCCGCCGTCCGCGGCGCCGTACAGACCCTTGACCGGCATCGCCGCCCGCGATCGCCGGGCTGACGACGCGGGCCGATCGTCCAGGCGAGCACGTTGGTGTTCTGCATTCCTCTGGGCCACCCTGGCGCATGTCGCTGCGCGCCACCGGCGAAAGTCTGACGTCGCAGGCGGATGACGACGATCCGCTGAGCCGTCTCACGCCTCAGGAACTCCAGGTGGTCGGCTGGCGGCCACGGGCCTGGGCAACCGCGACATCGGCGCCCAGCTCTTCCTCGGCCCCCGGACCGTCGGCCATCACCTCTGCAACGCCCATCCGAAACTCGGCATCACCTCCCGCGAGAGCTGCCCGGGCTGCTGTCGGACCACGTCGTCGCGAGACGATCGTGATCGGGGGCGCGGCTTTCCTGGCGAGAGCTCTCCTCGGAAACCTCCACACGGCCCGCCGCCTCGGAAGCCTGTGCCCACGCTTCCGTGCCGCGACGGGCCGTGTGAGGGCCGGGGGTCTCACTTCTGGGCTTGCAGCAGCTCGTCCAGGTGCTTGCGGATGACCGGCGCGCTCGCCCGGGCGAGCTCCTTGACCGCCGGTGACGAGCCGTCCCGGAGCTCCTGTTCGCCCAGCCGGATCGCCTGACGGTGGCCCTCGATCATCGCGGTGAGCCAGGCCCGGTCGAAGGCCCGGCCGGACAGCCGGGAGACGTGCCGGAGCGCCGCCCGCTCCTTCTTGGAGGGCTGGGCCGGCAGCCGCACGTCCAGGCGGCCGGCGACCTCTTTCACCGCCTCGTCCAGCCGGGTGTGATCGGTGACGAGCACGGCCCCGATCGAGCGGACGGTGGCGTCCGCCCCCTTGATCCGGGCGACCTTGCCGGCGGCGATCTCGGTGAGGTTGCCCTGATGGGCCAGCCGAAGGAACCGCTTGTCCTGCTTCGAGACCTCGACCTGCGCCGACACGGGCGCCCCGCCCAGCAGAACCATCGCGGCGACCGCGGTGGCGCCGGCGAACGCGACACGCAGAGACATGACTACCCCCGTACATGAGCGGGACGGCCGACCCGCCCCCCGTGAGCGCTTCCCGGCGAATCACGACATATCCCGACAAAGGTGCAGAAAGTAGCGTCTAGCGACCGTTTGATTACAAAACGTGATGTCTTGAGGTGGTGGCCGGTGGCGGGACGTTTGAAGGCCCCGGAGCAGGCCATGCTCAGTCTGGAGGCGGAGCGGGGCCGCCGAGGGGGTGCGCCATGGCCGTGACGGCACTGACACAGTGGACGCTGGCGAGCCTGCCGCGGGAGGTCGGGGTCCCCGGCTACGACCGCTCGGTCCTCACGGCCGGCATCGTCCACTTCGGCGTGGGCGGGTTCCACCGCGCGCACCAGGCGATGTACCTCGACCGGCTGATGAACGCCGGCCTGGCGCACGACTGGGCGATCTGCGGCGTCGGCGTCCTGCCCGGGGACGCGCGGATGCGCGACGCCCTGACCGCGCAGGACGGGCTCTACACGCTCGTCGTGAAGCACCCGGACGGCAGCCGCCAGGCCCGCGTCATCGGCTCGATCATCGACTACCTCTTCGCCCCCGACGACCCGGAGGCGGTGATCGAGAAGATGGCCGGCCCGGCCGTGCGCGTCGTCTCGCTCACCGTCACCGAGGGCGGCTACAACATCCACCCCGTCACCGGCGAGTTCGACGCGGGCAATCCCGGGATCCGGGCGGACGCGACGCCCGGCGCGGTCCCGGCCACCGTGTTCGGGCTCGTCACCGAGGCTCTGCGCCGCCGCCGCGACCGCGGGATCCCGCCGTTCACGATCATGTCCTGCGACAACATCCAGGGCAACGGGGACGTGGCCCGCCGCACCTTCACCGCGTTCGCCCGGCTGCGCGCCCCCGCGCTCGCGGACTGGATGGAGGACGAGGTCGCCTTCCCCAACTCCATGGTCGACCGCATCACCCCCGTCACCACGGACGAGGACCGCGAGTCCGTGGCGCGGATCTTCGGCGTGGGCGACGCCTGGCCGGTCGTCTGCGAGCCGTTCACGCAGTGGGCGCTGGAGGACCGCTTCCCCGCCGGGCGGCCGCCGCTGGAGGAGGCCGGGGTGCAGGTCGTCGCGGACGTGGAGCCGTACGAGCTGATGAAGCTGCGCCTGCTCAACGCCTCGCACCAGGCGCTGTGCTACTTCGGCCACCTCATGGGCCACCGGTACGTCCACGAGGCCGCCGGCGAGCCGGCGATCGCGACGTTCCTCCTCGGCTACATGGACGCCGAGGCCACGCCGACGCTGCGCCCGGTGCCCGGCGTCGACCTGGACGCCTACAAGCGCACCCTCGTCGAGCGCTTCTCCAACCCCGAGGTGCGCGACACGATCGCGCGGCTGTGCGCCGAGTCGTCGGACCGGATCCCGAAGTGGCTGCTGCCCGTCGTGCGCGAGCGCCTGGCCGCGGGCGGCGAGGTCGGCCGCGCGGCGGCCGTGGTCGCGAGCTGGGCCCGCTACGCCGAGGGCGTGGACGAGCGGGGCGAGCCGATCACGGTCGTGGACCGGCTGGCCGGCCGGCTGACGGCCATCGCGCGCACCCAGCGCGAACGGCCCACGGCCTTCATCGAGAACCGCGAGCT
The DNA here is from genome assembly GCF_040654455.1 of Nonomuraea sp. NPDC050691. Classification (NCBI taxonomy): domain Bacteria; kingdom Bacillati; phylum Actinomycetota; class Actinomycetes; order Streptosporangiales; family Streptosporangiaceae; genus Nonomuraea; species Nonomuraea sp. NPDC050691. The sequence goes on along the minus strand of NZ_JBFAIA010000124.1, from coordinate 16,343 downwards.
GTTCGGTGACCTGGCCGACGACAAGCGGTTCGCCGAGCCGTACCTGCGGGCGCTCGCGTCGCTGCACACGCGCGGGGCCCGCGCCACGGTGGAGGAGCTCGCGGAACGGGGCGAGGTGCGGTAAGGACGGTCGTGGTGACGTACGGGTCGCAGCGAGAGACCGTCGACGGGCAAGGCCGTCGCGGTGGAGACCGTCAAGGTGGCGGGTCCGGGTGGGCCGCGTAGCGGGCGTACTGGTGGCGGATGACCGGACGGTGGTCGGGCGGCGGCTCGGCCGCGACGGACAGCGGCCAGCGCGGGCGCGCCTCCGTGAGCGCCCAAGCGGCCTGGGCCGCGGCCCCGTCCGCGACGTACTCGCCCGGCCGCGGAACCACCACGGGCAGCTCGAACGTCTGGGCGGCGATGCGCTGCACGGCGGCGTTCTGCGCCGCCCCGCCGATGAGCAGCACGCGGTCGGCCTCCACCCCCTGGCCGCGGATGGCGTCGAGGCCGTCGGCCAGGCCGCACAGCATGCCCTCGAAGGCCGCGCGGGCCAGGGCCGGCCGCGTCGCGGACGCCAGGGTCAGGCCGAAGAGCGTGGCCGTGGCGTCGGGCAGGTTCGGCGTGCGCTCCCCTTCGAAGTACGGCTGGAGCACCACGCCGCCGGCGCCGGGAGGGGCGTCGAGGGCGAGCAGGCCGAGCTCCTCGTGGGTGACGTCGAGCAGGCCGGCCACCGCGTCGAGGACGCGGGCCGCGTTCAGGGTCGCGATCAGCGGCAGGAACTGGCCGGTGGCGTCCGCGAACCCGGCGACGATGCCCGTCTCGTCCCGCGTCGGATGGCCGGTGACCGCGAAGACGGTGCCGCTCGTGCCGATCGACACGACGACGTCGCCGCCGGCCGCGTCGAGGCCGAGCGCCGCCGCGGCGTTGTCCCCGGCGCCCGGGCCGACGGCGATCGACGTCCCGGCGACCGTGCCCGCGCGCTCGGCGGGCCCGAGCACCCGCGGCAGCACCGCCGGGCGGCCCAGCGCCAGCTCCAGCAGCTCCTCGTCGTACGCGCCGGTGAACGGGCTCCAGTACGCCGTGCCGCTCGCGTCCGACCGGTCCGTGACCAGCTCGTCCAGCTCCGGCCCGAGCGGGCTGGTCCCGGCCGGGCCGTAGCCGCGCAGCCGCCAGGTCAGCCAGTCGTGCGGCAGCGCCACGGCGGCCACCTCGGCGGCGTTGCCCGGCTCGTTGTCGCGCAGCCAGCGCAGCTTGGCGGCGGTGAACGAGGCGACGGGCACCGTGCCGGTCCGCTTGGCGTAGACCTCGGCGCCCACCTCACGGACGAGGTCGCTCGCCGCGCCGGCCGAGCGGGTGTCGTTCCACATCAGCGCCGGCCGCACCACGTGGCCGGAGGAGTCGAGCGCGATGAGGCCGTGCTGCTGCCCGGCGACGGAGATCGCGGCGACCCCGTCGAGGCCGCCCGCGCGGGCGATCGCCGCCCGCATGGCCTCCCACCAGCGCGCGGGATCCACCTCCGTGCCCGGCGGATGCCCGGCCCGGCCGGAACGGACCAGCGCGCCGGAGCCGGCGTCCCGGATCACGACCTTGCAGTTCTGGGTCGACGAGTCGACGCCCGCGACGAGTGTCATGGCAGCCCCTCTCGCTGAGCCTACGAGGCGCTGACCAGCCACAACCCACCCGACAAAGCAAAGATCTCATATTAAATGCGAGAAAATCTCACATATGCGTTTACATCGGCATTTATGCCAGATAAACCGGCCTCATTGCCCTTACCTGACGGACCACGGGAGGGGACAGTGGACGGAAACCCGCTCGGACCGACCAGGCGTGACGTCCTGCGCGGCGCGCTGGCCGCGGGCGCCGCGATCACCCTGACCTCCTGCGGATCCCAGGAGGACGCGCCGCACGTCGCCTCCGCGGACCAGTGGCGCCAGTTCCAGGGCGCCACCCTCAACTTCATCTCGGAGAACACCGCCCCGACCGCGGCCATCGCGGCCAACACGCGCCCGTTCACCGAGCTGACCGGCATCACCATCAACATCGTCACCCTGGAGCTGACCGCGCTCGTCCAGCGGGTCGCCCTGGACCTGGCCTCCGGCCACGCCCAGTACCAGGTGATCTACGCCGACCCGTACCAGGTGCTGGCCCCGTACCAGCGGGGGCTGGTGGACCTGCGCACGATGCAGGCGGAACCGAACCTGCCCCACCTGCCCGGCGGCGTGTCGGACTTCATCCCCGCCCAGATGGACGCCGCCGGCCGCTTCGTCGACCCGAACGCGTACTACACCCTGCCGTACGACGCGCCGACGATGATCTGGCAGTACCGGCGCGACCTGTTCGACAAGTACCACGACCGCATGGCCAACGACCTCGGCTTCGACCCCACCCCGAGCGGCGAGCGGACCTGGGACGAGTACTACAGGATCGCGAACTGGTTCAACAAGAACGCCGGCTCGGACGTCAAGTACGGCACCGGCCACCAGGCCCGCCAGCACGACTCGCTGATGAACGACTTCAGCAACGTGCTGTGGTCCTACGGCGGGGCCTACTTCGACAACGGCAAGGAGGTCGGCCGGATCGGCTCGCGCGACCCCGGGCCCTGCCGGCTCGACTCCGACGCCGCGATCGCCGGCGCCGAGTTCTACCAGAAGCTGCTCGCCATCGCCGACCCCGCCTCCACGACCTGGGACTGGGACGGCGTGGGCGCCGCGTTCCGCGCGGGCCGGCTGGCGATGTGCCCGAACTGGCACGAGTTCGCGGCCAGCAACGAGCAGGTGATGCCCGGCAAGGCCGGCTACTCGCCGCTGCCCAGGGGGCCGGTCACCACGGCCAACATGTACGGCGGCACGGGCGTCGCCATCAGCGACAACACGCGGCCACACGAGCGCGGCGCGGCCTGGCTGTTCCTCGTGTGGGCCACCTCGTCCCGCACACAGCTCGCCAACCTCAAGAGCAAGGCCGGCGGCGGCACCCCCACCCGCACCTCCGTGTACGAGCTGCCGGAGGTGCGCGCCGCCGAGAAGCGGCCCTCGCCGATGCCCAACATGCTCACGGCCGCCGCGGTCCGTGAGGCCTGGCAGCCCGACAAGATCGGCCTGCGGCCCAAGATCCCGATGTGGAACGAGTGCAACACCGCGATCTTCACCCAGCTCTCGCGCATGCTCACCGGCGGGGCCACGCCGGAGGATGCGATGCGCACGATCAAGGCGCGGGTGGACCAGATCGTGGACCGAGGGTGGGTGGCCTAGATGACGCACGCAGCCGACCACTCGCCGGTGCTCGAACGAGCCCGGCCCGAGAGCGCCAAGCCGAAGCAGCCGCGCATCGGCTTCGAGGGCGCGATGATGACCCCCGGCCTGATCCTGCTGGCCGCGCTGTCCATCGTGCCGTTCCTCGCCCTGATCGCCATGAGCTTCTCCCACGTCCGGCTGCTGGGCGGGGTGAGCCTCGACCTGGTGGGCCTGCGCAACTGGGCCCGCTTCTTCACCGACGCCGACATGTGGATGTCGTGGCTGCGGACGATCGTCTACTTCGTCCTCACCGTCGGCCTGGAGATGGTCCTCGGCGTGGTCGTCGCGCTGTGCCTGTTCCGGGTGCTGCGCGGCCGCAACGTGCTGCTCGGCCTGCTGCTCCTGCCCATGTTCGTGGCGCCGTCGATCGTCGGCCTGCTGGGCCGCTACCTGACCGACTCGACCTTCGGCCTCTACGCGTGGGTGCTGCGCTCGTTCGGCTACTCCGGCGACATCCTCGGCAGCCCGATCAGCGCGTTCGCCGCCGTGGTGCTCATGGACGTGTGGGAGTGGACCCCGCTGATCGCCCTGATCACCCTCGCCGGCCTGTCGAGCGTGCCGCAGTCGGTGCGCGAGGCCGCCGCCGTGGACGGTGCACCGGGCTGGATGACGCTGCGCTACATCGTGTTCCCGGCGATCTCCAACGTGCTGCTCGTCGCGCTGCTCATCCGCTCCATGGACGCGATCCGGTACTTCGACATCATCTGGGTCACCACCAACGGCGGCCCCGCCGACGCCACCAAGATCGTCCCGGTGCGGCTGTACGAGACCGCGTTCCGCTTCTTCGACCTCGGCTACGCCGCCGCCATCGGGCTCGCGATGCTGGCCTTCTCGATCTTGATCGCCCGTACCTTCGTCCGGCTGCTGGACGTGAGGGGGTTGACCCGATGAGCACCACCGAGGCAGTACGGCGCCACCCGCCGGTGACCGCCGCCCCGCGCGGCACGCCGCAGTCGCCGCTGGAGGAGAGCGGGCGCAGCACCCGCTGGGTCGTGGGCCTGGTCGTCGCCCTGGCCATGCTCTGGACGCTGGTGCCGCTGGCGTGGATGCTGCTGTCGTCGTTCAAGAACAGCGCGGACGTCACCGCGGCCACGCCCCAGGTGCTGTTCCAGCCGACCCTGGACAACTACCGGGGCCTGTTCTCCGGGCCGAACAACCTCACGCCCTACATCTGGCACAGCGTGCTCGCCGCCGGGATCTCCGCGGTGCTCGCCGTCTGCCTGGGCTCGCTCGCCGGGTACGGCCTGGCCCGGACCGCGATGCGCGGCAAGAGGCACCTCGCCTTCTGGATCATCTCGACCCGCATGGCGCCCATCGCGGCGGTCGTGGTGCCGCTGTTCATCATCTTCCGCGGGCTCAACCTGATCGACACGATCCCGGGGCTGGTGCTGGCGTACCTGACGTTCAACCTGCCGTTCGCCATCTGGCTGATGAGCGCGTTCTTCGCCGAGGTGCCGCCGTCGCTGGAGGAGTCGGCGCTGGTCGCCGGCTGCACCCGCTGGCAGGCCTTCTGGACGGTCATCCTGCCGCTCACCAAGGCTGGCCTGGTCACCACGTTCATCCTGTGCCTCGTCTTCGCCTGGAACGACTACGCCTTCGCCGTCGTCTTCTCCGGGCCGAACTCCCAGACGCTGCCCATCGCCGCCTCCCAGCTCGTCACGCAGACGGGCGTCGACTGGGGTCAGCTCACCGCGATCGGCACGATCGTCGTGGTGCCGATGATGCTCGCCGGGCTCGCCGTGCGCCGCTGGCTGGTCACCGGCCTGACCCTCGGCGCCGTCACCGGAGAGTAGGAGCCGGCCATGCGCGCAGCCGTGCTGCACGGGGTGGGCAAGATCCTGCTGGAGGACCGGCCCCGTCCCGAACCGGGCCCCGGCGAGGTGCTCGTCCAGGTCGCGTCGGTCGGCACGTGCGGCTCCGACGTGCACTACTACGAGCACGGGCGGATCGGCGACTTCGTCGTGGAGTCGCCGCTGGTGCTCGGCCACGAGGCGGCCGGGATCGTCGTCCAGGCGGGACCGGGCGCGGAGCGCCACCGCACCGGGCAGCGGGTCTCGCTGGAGCCGGGCGTGCCCGACTTCACCTGCGCCCAGTGCCGGGCGGGCCGCTACAACCTCTGCCCGCGCATGCGCTTCTTCGGCACCCCGCCGATCGACGGCGCGTTCACCGAGTACGTCACCGTCCACGAGGAGTTCGCCCACCCCGTTCCGGACACCGTCTCCGACGACGCCGCCGCACTGATCGAGCCGCTGTCGGTGGGCGTGTGGGCCTGCCGCAAGGCGCGGGTCGCCCCGGGCACCCGCGTCCTCGTCACCGGGGCGGGCCCGATCGGGCTGCTGTGCCTCCAGGTGGCCCGGGCCTTCGGCGCCACGGACGTCATGGTCACCGACGTCAACCCCGCCCGGCTCGCCCGCGCGCGAGAGCTGGGGGCGAGCGCCATCCTCGACGTGCGCGCGGAGAGCCTGGCCGACGCCGCGTTCGAGCCGGACGCGCTGCTGGAATGCTCGGGCCACCCGGCCGCCACCGCCGACGCCGTCCGCGCGGTGGCGCGGGCCGGGCGCGTCGTCCTCGTCGGCATGGGCGGCGACGAGATCCCGCTCCCGCTCACGGCCCTGCAGACGCGCGAGCTGGAGGTGACGGGCACCTTCCGCTACGCCAACACCTGGCCGGCCGCCATCGCGCTGGCCGCCGCCGGGCGTGTCGAGCTGGACGCCCTGGTCACCGGCCACTACGGGCTGGCCCGGGTCGAGGAGGCGCTCACGGCCGGGGCGCGCGACCCCGAGCTGGTCAAGGCAGTGGTCCGGCCGCAGGAGTGAGCGCATGGCCAGGGCCAGGACCACGACCGCCGGCCTCGAGGAGCGGAGGCGGGCGGTGCTCGCCCGCGTCGCCGAGAAGGGGGAGATGGGCATCGCCGAGCTGGCGGAGGAGTTCGGGGTCAGCGTGATGACCATGCACCGCGACCTCGACGCCCTGGCGAGCGGCGCGCTGCTGCGCAAGTCCCGCGGCCGCGCGGCGGCCGTCGCCGCCGTGACCATGGAGGTCGCCCCCGAGCTGCGCAGGCGGACGCGGCTGGCGGAGAAGGAGGCGATCGCCGAGGCCGCCCTGCGGGAGCTGCCGACCCGGGGCGTGATCCTCATGGACGACTCGACCACGCTGTTCCCGCTGGCCCGGCGGCTCGACGAGCGCGGCGGCTACACGGTGGTGACCAACTCCGTGGGCGTCGCCCGGCTCGTCGCCGCCACCGAGCACAGCGAGGTGATCCTGCTCGGCGGCGACTACAACGGCGTCTTCGACTCGACGACCGGGCCCGAGGTGACCCGCGCGCTCCAGCGCATCCGCGCCGACGTCGCGCTCATGTCGGCGGTCGCGGTCACCGCCGGCCGCCTCTACCACCCGATCCAGGGCTACGCCGCGGTCAAGGAGGCGATGCTCGACGCCGCCCAGGGACACCTGCTGCTGGTCGACTCCTCCAAGTTCGGCCGGCACGCGCCCTTCAGCCACCGCGACGTGAGCGCGTACGACGCGGTGATCACCGACAGCGGCGTGCCGCGCGACGAGGAGAGGACGCTGCGCAAGCTGGTCGCGCGCCTGCTGCTCGTCGAGGTCGGGCACGGCCGGCCGGCGCCCCTGACCACGACCGGCTCCCACCGAGCCTCCTACCGAGGTCCGTACTGATGGCTTGAGGAGAAGACCGATGGCGAAAGTGCTCTACGACGAGGCGACCCGCGTCTACCCGGGAACCGAGCGGCCCGCGGTGGACGCCCTCGACCTCGACATCAGCGACGGCGAGTTCCTGGTCCTCGTCGGCCCGTCCGGCTGCGGGAAGTCCACCTCCCTGCGCATGCTCGCCGGACTCGAACGGGTCGACGGCGGCAGCATCAGCATCGGCGAGCGCGACGTCACGCACCTCGCGCCGCGCGACCGGGACATCGCGATGGTGTTCCAGAACTACGCGCTCTACCCGCACATGTCGGTGGCCGACAACATGGGCTTCGCCCTGAGGGTGATGAAGGCGCCCAGGGAGGAGCGCGACCGGCGGGTCCGCGAGGCCGCCCGCCTGCTCGACCTGGAGGAGTTCCTGGACCGCAAGCCCAAGGCGCTGTCCGGCGGCCAGCGGCAGCGCGTGGCCATGGGCCGCGCCATCGTGCGCGAGCCCAAGGTGTTCCTCATGGACGAGCCGCTGTCGAACCTGGACGCCAAACTGCGGGTCCAGACCCGCACGCAGATCGCCGCCCTGCAGCGCCGGCTCGGGGTGACGACGGTGTACGTGACCCACGACCAGGTCGAGGCCATGACGATGGGCGACCGGGTGGCCGTGCTCAAGGACGGCATCCTCCAGCAGGTGGACACGCCGCTGCGGCTCTACCAGCACCCGGCCAACGTCTTCGTCGCCGGCTTCATCGGCTCGCCGTCGATGAACCTGGCCGAGTACCGCGTGGAGGGGGAGGAGGCCGTGCTCGGCGACCAGCGGATCCGGCTCAGCCGCGACACGCTCCAGGCGCTGCGCAAGGAGGGCGCCGACCGCGTCATCCTGGGCTTCCGGCCCGAGTCGGTCGAGGTGGTCGGCGACGGCGGGGCCGACCCGTCCACGTTCCCGATCACCGTCACGGTCGTCGAGGAGCTCGGCTCGGACGCCTTCCTGTACGGCCAGTACTCCCACGCCACCGACCCGGCGCTCGCCGGCCAGACGGTCATCGCCCGCGTCGACCCGAACGCCCCGCCGGGCAAGGGCGACCAGGTCAACCTGCGGATCCTGCCGGGGAAGGAGCGGCTGTTCTCGGCGGCCACGGGGCGCTGCCTGCCCACGTGAACGACGATCAGGGCTCCGGAGACCGCCCCGGCGTCTCCGCGGGCAGGCGCCGCAGGGACCCCGCGCGGTAGGCCTCGCGGCTGGCCTCGATGTGCGGGACGTGCTCGATGGCCCAGCCGGCGAGGGCCAGCGCGGGCGGGATGAGGCTCTTGCCGGTGGGGGTCAGGGCGTACTCGACCCGGGGCGGGACCTCGGCGTGCACCGTGCGCGAGACCAGGCCGTCGCTCTCGAGGTTGCGCAGCGTCAGCGTCAGCATGCGCTGGGAGATCCCGGGGATCTGCTGGAGCAGGTCGGTGAAGCGCAGGGTGCCCTGGTCGAGCGTCGCCACGATCAGCAGCGTCCACTTGTTGCAGATCCGGTCGAGGATGGCGCGGATCGTCCGCCCTCCGTCGCCTCTGATCATGCAGGTGTGCTCGTACTCCGACATGACAGCCCTCTGTGGGTAACGCACACGTATGTGCCTTTTGTGGAGGTCTCAATAGTGACGCATGATGTGGCTACTTACGACCGGTAACCATCGTTGCCGGCGCCCCCTTCACCAGCCTCCGAGGTGCCCTTCATGGAGATTTCCTACTGGATCGTCGCCGGACTCCTGGCCGTCTTCTACCTCTATGCCGGAGGCAAGAAGGTCGTCCAGAGCCAGGAACGGCTCCAGCCGATGATGGGCTGGGTCGACACCGTTCCCATGCCGTTCGTCCGCGTGATCGGCGTCCTGGAAGTGCTCGGCGCGGCCGGCCTGATCCTGCCGCCGCTGACCGGCGTCGCGCCCTGGCTCGCCGTCGCCGCGGCGATCGGCCTCGTCCTGATCCAGATCGGCGGCATCGCGTTACACCTGAGCCGCGGCGAGGCCCGGCTGATCGGGCTCAACATCGCCCTCCTGGCGGCCGCCGCGGCGACCGCCTGGCTCGGCACCACCTGGCTTTGAATCTACAATGTAAAGGCGCGGCCCGGGAGAAGGCGAGACCGGTCGCGCTCCGGCGAAGCGTCCCCGGCGGGAGCGGCTCTGGGTGACCCGGGCCGGTAAGGCCGGTCAGGAGCGCTTCAGGGTGAGGCGGGCGACGCGGCCGTTCTCGCCGGACGCCCAGCACGCCAGGTCGGGCGTGCAGGACACGGTGTCGAAGGAGCCCGTGTCGAACGTCCGCCACGTCCTGCCGCCGGTGAGCGTCACGTCGCTGCCGGAAGGCCCGACCGCGATGGCCGCGAACGGCAGGTGCGGCACCCACGTGACGCCCGACCGGTAGGCGGGGGGCGGCGTGGCGGCGGGCCGCCAGGTGGCGCCGCCGTCGCCGCTGAGCGCGCCCGCCCCCGGCGACGGCTCGCCCGGACGGTAGTCGCCGCCCACGGCCAGGCCCTGGCGCCGGTCGCGGAAGGCCAGCGCGAACACCCCGCGCGCCGGGTCGCCCGCCGGGATCGGCGTGTCCGCCACGGTCCAGGTGCGGCCGCGGTCGGAGGAGTGGAAGACGCGGGACCGCTCGGCGCCGCCGGAGGCGAGCCAGGCGTCCCGGCCGCCCGCCGTGACCAGGCACTGGCCGCTCGCGGCGAAACCGGCCTCGCCGGGCAGCGCCTCGGGCATCCCGGCCGGCGGCAGCACCCGCCAGTTCCGGCCGCCGTCCTCGGTGGCGAGGATCCGGAACCGGCCGTCGACGGGGTCGCTCATGGCCAGCCCGTGCCGTTCGTCGAAGAAGGCCATGCAGTCGTAGAACGCCTTGGGCTCGTCGTTCCTGAACGTCTCGCGCCAGGTGCGTCCGGCGTCGTCGGTCCGGTGGACCCGCGAGTCGCCGCCCTCGCCGATCGACAGCACCACGGCCCGGCGCGCGTCGAACGCCTCCACGTCCCGGAACTGCAGCGTCTCCGTGCCGGGCGGCGAGACCCGCTCCCACGTACGCCCGCCGTCGGCGGTGCGGAGCACGACGCCCTCGCTGCCGGAGGCCCAGGCGACGTCCCGGCTGACGGGCGACAGGCCGCGCAGGCGTGCGGTCACGCCCGTCTCCCGGAGTTCCCAGCCGAGCGAGACCGCGTCAGCGCCGAGGGCCGGGTCGCCCGCGGGGGTGGGGGTGGGGTCGTCGGCGTGGGCGGGCAGGGGAGGGGCGAGCACGCAGGCCGCCGCGAGCGCCGACAGCGCGATACGAAGCTTCATGCGGGGCAACGTAGCAGGCGTTTTCGGGGTTGTTGAGGTGCTTTCGCGTGGGTCCTTATCGGGCCTCCCGGGCTGGTTTGATGTTCTTCATCGTGAAGTGCGAGTTGATGCCTCGCACACGCGGGATGGTCATGACGTGCCGGCTGAGGAACGTCTCGTAGGCCGCCAGGTCGGCGACGGCCACGCGCGCGAAGTAGTCGGGACTGCCGAACAGCCGCCGCAGCTCCAGCACCTCCTCGGCCTGTGCCAGCGTCTGCTCGAAGTGCTCGACGGTCTCCGCGTCCTGCGCGTCGAGGGTGAGGTCGACCAGCACCTCGAACGACCGGCCCACGGCGGCGGGGTCGACGACGGCCCGGTAGCCGCGGATGACGCCCTCGGCCTCCAGGCGCTGGACCCGCCGCAGGCACGGCCCGGTCGTGAGCCCCACCCGATGGGCGAGCTCGACGTTGGTCAGCCGCCCGTCCCGCTCCAGCTCGGCGATGATTGCTCTGTCTATCGCGTCCACGCACCGAATATTGCCGTACGGCCTGGCACGTGCGCAATTTTCGCAACCATATGGCGCGGATTCTGCGCGACCATAGGAGGGTGCAAACCGACATCTCACCCCAGATCGCCGCACCGGCTCCCGGCCGGGCACCGGTCACCCGGCGGCAGCAGATCGCCGCGGGGGTGCGCGACTCCTTCTCCGCGGGACTGGGAATCTTCCCGCTGGGCATCGCCCTCGGCCTGCTGGTCCTCCAGGCCGGCCTGCCCGCCTGGCTCGTCCCCGCCCTGTCGCTGTCGGCGTTCGCCGGCTCCCTGGAACTGCTGCTGGTGGGCATGGTGGCCGGCACCACGCCGCTCGCCGCGATCGCGCTGACCGTCCTTGTGGTCAACTTCCGGCACGTCTTCTACGCCTTCTCCTTCCCGCTGCACCTGGTCAGGAACCGGCTGGCGAAGGCGTACTCCGTGTACGCGATGATCGACGAGGCGTACGCGGTCAGCGCCTCGTTGCCCGAGGCGGAGCGCTCGGGCCCCCGCCTGCTGGCGATGCAGCTGGCCAGCCAGTCCTACTGGGTCGGCGGTGGCCTGGTCGGGATCGCCATCGGCTGGGCCCTGCCCGCGCCGATCAAGGGGCTCGAGTTCGCCCTGTGCGCCCTGTTCACCGTGCTCACCCTGGACGCGTTCCGCTCCCGCGACGACATCCCCTCGGTGGTGCTCGCCGGGGCCAGCGTGACGCTCGCGCTCGTCCTCACCCCGTCGGTCGCCCTGTTCACCGCGCTGCTGCTGTTCGTCGCCCTGCTGCTGGCCCGCCACGCGATCATCGCCCGCCGCACCACCCGCCGGGCCGCGCGCCCCACCACCGGCGGCTCCACCACCGGCGGCTCCACCACCGGCGGCTCCACCACCGGCGGCCCCACCACCGGCGGCGGGCTCACCGCCGGCCGCGACTCCGCCGCTCGATGCGCCGTCCGGGAGACCGCCGATGCCTAGCACCGCCTACCTCGCCGCCGTCCTCGCGATCGTCTTCGCCATCACCTTCGCCCTGCGCGCCGTCCCCTTCGCCGTGCTGCGCACGCTGCGCACCTCGGCGATCGTGCAGCGGCTGGCGGTGTGGATGCCGGTGGGCATCCTCGGGATCCTCGCCGTGACGGCCCTGCACGGCGCCGTCGCCGCCGAGCCGCACGCGACGCTGTACGCGCTGCTCGCGGTGGCCGTCACCGCGGGCGTCCACCTCGCATCCGGGCGCCGCACGATCCTGAGCGTCGGCATCGGCACCGCCGTGTACGTCGTCCTGGTCAACGCCTTCTGACGGGATCTCCCAGCGCGCCACGAGGCACATGGACCCGGAGCGCCCGGAGCGCACATAGACGACGCATAGCCCCTCTATCGACGACGCTTCGCATGCTTGTCCTCGGTCGCCCTTTCCGGCGAGCTCGTCACCGACGTGACGGTCGACGATCCGAGGAGAACGCCGTGACGGCAGCACGTACGAAGAACCCGGCCAGGTGACGGCGGACCTGGTGCTGCTGCGCGCCGGCCAGATCAGCTTCACCGACGCCGAACGGGCCGCGCCGGCCCCGGCCGAGGAGACCACCCGGATCGCGGACGGCGGCCAGGTCGGCGACGAGGTGTGGGACGTGGCGCTGCTGGACGCCGGCGGGCCGGCCGCCACCTTCGTCCGGGACGACGGCCCCCTTTCCCCGGTAACCCCTCAAGGAGTGATGATCATGGATTGGCGCAATGCCATCAAGGGGCAGGTGTTCTTCCCCGGTGACGACGGGTTCGAGCGGGCTGCCGCGCCGTGGGCGGTCGGGGTGCGTCAGCCGGGGCCGCGGTCGTGGAGGCGGCCGACGCCGCGGATGTGGCGGCGCTGGCGCGCTACGCCCGCGACGCCGGGCTGACCGTCTCCGCGCAGCCGCAGCAGCCCGGCGGTGAGCGTGGCGGGGTTCCTCGCCGGCGGCGGCGTCCCCTGGTTCGGCCGCCGGTACGTGCTGGGCCGCCGACTCGGTGCGCGCCTTCGAGGTCGTCGACGCCGACGGCGAGCGGGTGCGCGTCACCGCCGGCTCCGACCCCGAGCTGTTCTGGGCGCTGCGGGGCGGTGGCGGGGACTTCGCGCTGATCACCTCGATCGAGCTGAATCTGTTCGAGACGCCGCACCTGTACGGCGGGCAGATCGTCTGGCCCGCGGATCGCACGGGCGAGGTGTTCGACGCCTTCCGCAGCATCACCGCCGGCGCGCCCCGCGAACTGCCGGTGTGGATCAACCGGACGGCCCCGCCGCCGCCCTCAGTGGCCGAGCCGTACCTGCTCCACCTGCTCGGCCTGCGCCTGCCGCACCTGGCCGAGGCGGTCCGGGGCCGGCAGGCCGCCCTGGTAGCGCGGCTGGGAGGGGCGGTCAGCGGGCGCAAGCCGTACACCTTCCTGGCTCCCGGGGGGAGCGCCGCCCAGGCCTTCCCCGCCGACACCCTGGCCCGGCTGCGCCGGATCAAGCGCGAGCGCGACCCCGGCCACGTCTTCCGCGCGAACTTCCCTGTCCCGGGCCGGACGTCATGACGATGAGGGGCACCGCCGTGTGGATGCGTTGATCGCCGCCGTGACGGCGTCACCCGTCCACGCCCGGGACGGCAGGTGAACGAGGGGCTGGGCCGCCCGGTGAAGGTCGCGGTCAGGCTCGGTGCTTGCCGTAGCGGCTGAGCAGCGGCCGGGCCGGGTCCCACGGTCCCAGCCGCCCGTCGCGCTCGGCGCGTTGCCGTGCGATGCCCGACAGGGCCTCAAGGACCACCCGGCCCCCGAGCATCGCCGTCACGCCGGCGTGGTCGTGGTCCGGCGCGACCTCGACGACCTCGACGCCGACGACCGGCAGCTCGTACGACAGCCGCCGCACGGCGTCGAGCAACTCGCGGGAGGTCAGCCCGCCCGGCTCCGGGGTGCCCGTCCCCGGGGCCATCCCCGGATCGACGACGTCGATGTCGATCGACAGGTAGACGCCGTCGCAGTCGTCGAGGGCGGTCCGCGACGCCTCGGTCAGGCAGTCGGCCAGGCCCCGCTCCACGATCTCGGTCATCTCGTACGAGCGCATGCCCTGCTCGGCCATCCAGTCGAGGGTCTCGGGGCCGGGCCAGTAGCCGCGCAGCCCGATCTGCAGGAACCGGTCGCCGCGCGCCGCCCCCGACTCGATGAGCCGGCGCATGGGCTGGCCGTGCGCGATGAGCGAGCCGTACGAGCTGTCACCGGTGTCGGCGTGCGCGTCGAAGTGCAGGACGGAGACCCGTCCCCAGCCGACGGCGCGGGCGACGCCGGTGACGTCGGGCAGGGCGATCGAGTGGTCCCCGCCCAGCACCACGGGGATCCGGCCCGCCGCCGCGACGGTGTGGACGGCCCGCTCCAGCGCCGCGTGGGAGCGCTCGGCGTCACCGCTGAACATCATGACGTCGCCGGCGTCCTTGACGCGCAGGTCGAGCAGGCCGTCCACGTCCAGCGCCAGGGACGGGCGCGCCCCGTCATGGCCGAGGTAGCAGGCCTGGCGCATGGCGGAGGGGCCGAAGCGGGCGCCCGCCCGGTAGGTGGTCCCGCCGTCGAACGGGGCGCCCAGGACGACGACCTGGGCGTCGCCCCAGGTGTCCGGCTCGTCCAGGTCGCAGGCGGGCACGCCGAGGAAGGTGAGGTCGGGGCCGTACATCGCGCCATAACGGGTCATCGGCAGCAGATCCTTCGCAGAAGAGGATGGTCGGGCGCCGCGGCCCTCCCATCCTCACCGACGCCGGCCCGGCCCCGGAATCCCCGAGCCGCCGTTCGGCTTCGGCGGACCCGGCCCGTCCGCCCGGCCGTGGCTGCCGCAGCCGGAGAGCTGGCGCAAGCTCACGGCGCAGGCGCAGCTCGCCGACCTGGACTCGATGCTGACCCTCTACCGCTCGGCGCTGCGCCTGCGCCGCGACCTGCTGGGGGACGGCACCCGGACCTGGCTGCCTCCGGGCGGGGACGTGCTGGCCTTCCGCCGCGACTCGGGCCTGGTGTGCGTGTCCAACCTGGGTTCAGTCCCGGTGCCGCTCCCGCCGGGGGAGCTGCTGCTGACCAGCGGGCCGGTGGAGGGAGGCGCGCTGCCGCCCGACACGACCGCCTGGGTCGCGGGGTGAGGCTCTCCGCCCGTGGTCTCCGCCCGTCCTCCCGCCCGTGCCCTCCGCCCACCCCGGTGTCAGCGCCCGGGATCAGCGCCCGCCGCCGGCGTCCTGCGTCAGCGGACGATGACCGCGGTGTCCATGCCGAGGTTGCGGTCCTTGTCCACCGGGCACCACACCTCGTAACGCCCCGGCCGGAGGGTGACGGTGAGGCTGGTCCGCTCTCCCGGCTTGATCGTCTCGGACTGCTTCACGCCGGTGATGCCGGGGCCGCCCACGGCCATGGCGTGGGGCGCGGTGCCCTCGTTGGTCAGCAGGAACGTGTAGGTGCCCGCGGTGAGGTCCCCCCAGGGCAGCGAGAAGGAGTACTCGTTCATGGCCACGCTCACCAGGGTGGGCTTGACCCCGGGCGCCGCCGAGGCCCCGGCCGGGGCCCGGGTCGCCATGGCCCCGGACGAGGTGACGGTGTGGCCGCATCCCGGAACGCCCAGCAGCGCCGCTGCCGTCGCGGCGGCGCCCGCCACGAGCGTCCGGCGCCTGTTCGCGTCCATGAAGACCCCCTTCCCCCGCAGGCGGTCCTCTCCCCTTGACACGGCCCCGGAAGGTCAGGGGTTCACCTGGCGTCGCGCCGGCGGCGGCGCCAGGCGGGGAGAGTGGCGGCGGCGAGCACGGCCGCCAGCGGCAGCACCGTGACCAGGTACGCCGTCCGCAGGTCGAGCGCGGCGCCCAGCGCGGCGAGCAGCGCGGGGGCGGCCAGGATCGCGGTGCCGGAGGCGAGCGCCCCGTACGCCGCCGAGCGCGCCGCCGCGAGCCCCGGCGCCTGCATCAGCCGGGCGAGCGTCACCGGATAGAACGGCGCGATGCCCACGCCGGCCACCACGAGCCCCGCGGCGACCGGCAGCGGCGCGTCGGTGAGGGCGACGGCGAGAGTCCCGGCCCCCGCCACGCCGCATCCCCACGGGACGACGGGCAGGTCGCGGGCGATCAGCCGCGGCGCCACCAGCCGGCCGGCCGCCATCCCGACCAGGAACGCGGTGGCCGTCGCCGCGGCGGCTCCCGCGGGCAGCCCGGTGGCCTGGAGGCGGGCGGTGGCCCAGATCGTGAAGCAGAACTCCATGGACACGCCCACCACGATGGCCGCCCACCTGGCTGCGACCCGCCACCGCCCCGAAGCGGGCCTCCCGCCGCCACCGGCTCGCCGCCCGCGGGGCTGGTGCGCGCTGTCCTGGAGGCCGCGGGGTTGATGTGTGCGGTCCTGGTGCTCGTGGGGTTGGCGCGGAGAACCGGCCCCATGAGCTTCGGGAAGGTGATCGGCGGGCTGCCCGTGAGCGTTGGCCTCGCCGGGCGCGTCCTCGTCCGCCGGCGCGCCTCTCCACGTGTCGGCCGCGAGGAAGAGCAGGGGCGGAACGGCCAGCAGGAGCGCGAGCCGCCCGTTCACCGCCAGCGCGTCGAGGGCGCCGATGGCGAGCGGGCCGAGCAGGGCGCTGACGCTGGCGGCGGCGTTGGCCCGGGCCAGGCGCGCC
>NZ_JBFAIA010000123.1:0-25283 GCF_040654455.1 Nonomuraea sp. NPDC050691 | reverse complement strand
GTGGGCTCTCCCGACCGCGCGCCCCCGGGGCCCCCGGTGACCAACCGCGGGGGGGGGGCCGGGGGGGGGCGCCGGGGCTCCAGCGCCCGGCGCAGCGCCGCCACGAACGTGCGCACCGCCCCGACCGCCCCCTCGGGCGGGTCGTCCCACAGATCATCGACGAGGCCGGCGACCGGGACGACGCGGCGGCGGGCGACGATCAGCCGGGCCAGCACCGCGCGGTGCCGCGGCCCCTTCAACGCGATCGCGTCACCGGAGTCGTCCCAGGCGGTGACCGGCCCCAGCACCCCGAAGCCGACCCCGCCCCCGATCTCCACCGCCCCCAACGTCCAGATCTCCTCACGCGTCATCGGCTGCCGCCCGCCAGGACCCGCGTCCCGGCAAGTGCGGTCCGGCGGCGTCGCCTCCCAGAAGCGCCACGGTAGCGCGCGCTCACCGGATGCTCATCCGCGCCCGGCAGGCTCGTCCCGGCGGCCTCACCCGGCACCGGCCCAGCCGAGACACGGGCCGGTCCGGACAACGGACCGATCCAGGAACCGGCCGCCCAGCGACCGATCCACCAGCAACGACAACCCTACGGAAAGGGACGAACATCATGGCGCCCGTCATCACCGGCTTCGACTACCGGCGCGTGCCCGTCGCCGACGGCGTGTCCCTGCACGCGGCCGTCGCCGGCTCAGGCACCCCGGTCGTGCTGCTGCACGGCTTCCCGCAGACTCACCTCATGTGGCGGCACGTCGCCGCCGACCTCGCCGCCGACCACACCGTCATCTGCCCCGACCTGCGCGGGTACGGGGCCAGCGACAAGCCCGCCGAGACCGGCCCCGAGGTGTACGCCAAGCGCACCATGGCCGCCGACGTCGTCGCCCTGGCCCGCGCGCTGGGGCACGAGCGGTTCGCGCTGGCCGGGCACGACCGGGGCGCCCTGGTCGCGTTCCGCGCCGGGCTCGACCATCCCGGCACGATCACCCACCTCGCCTGCCTGGACGTGCTGCCGACGCTCGACATGTGGGACGTGATGCGGGGCGTCACCGCGGCCGTCGGCTTCCACCTCTACCTGATGGCCCAGCCGCCCGGCCTGCCGGAGCGGATGATCGCGGCCGCCGCGGACGACTTCTTCGGCCACTTCCTCGACACCTGGGCGAACGACCCGGCGGCCATCCCCGCCGACGTCCGCGCCGCGTACCTGGAGGCCTGCCGCGACGCGGTGCCGTCGATCGTCGCCGACTACCGCGCCTCCGCCGGTGTCGACGCCGGCCACGACCGGGCCGACCGCGACGCCGGCAACCGGCTGCGCATGCCGGTCACCGTGCTCCAGCAGGACTGGGGGTCCGTCCTGGGCTTCGACGCCGCCGCCCTCTGGGGCGCCTGGGCGCCCGACCTGCGGCACGTCTCCGTCACCTGCGGGCACTTCATGGCGGAGGAGGCGCCCGCCGAGATCGCCGGGGCGCTGCGCGACCTGCTCACCCGCTGAGTCCGCAACGTCGAGTCCGTACGGGAAACGGGAGAACCTTCAGCCCGCCCACGGCATCGAAGAGGGGGAGACGATCAACCTGCTCGAAGAACGGGGACGGGGATGCACACGACTCGACTGGTGGCGGCCGCGGCGCTGACGGCCACGACCACCGCGCTGCTGATCGCGAGCCCGGCCGGGGCCGTCACCACCACCCCGGCGCCGGCGGTCGCCGCGCCGGGTTCCTTCGGCCCGTACGGCTACGGCGGCGTCAGACTGGGGATGACGGCTACGCAGGCCAAGGCCACCGGCAAGATCGCGCTCAAGAGGCGCGACCACTGCTCCGGCTGGGACTTCAAGGCCCACCCCAACCCGGGCGACGAGGTGAGCCTGTACATCTCCAAGAAGCGTGGCGTGGCCGTCATCTCCGCTCCGCGCGGGGCGCGCACCCCCGAGGGCGTCGCCGTGGGCTCCGCCCTGAGCCAGGTCCAGAAGGTGTACCCGAAGGTCAAGGAGCAGATCAACGGCTACACCGTGGCCGTGCCCGGCAATCGCAAGGCGTACTACTACTTCGGCGTCAACCGGCGGAACAAGGTGGAGACGCTCGTCCTCGCGCTCACCACCCAGGACTGCGTGAACTGAGGGGTCACGGGGCGAGGCCGGCCGGGGCGGGGACCCGGTCGCGCCGCCCGTCCGTGGCGGCGACCACGCCCAGCACCAGCGTGGCGACGGCCGCGAGCACGAGCGGCGGCACGAGGCCGGGCGCCAGCGCGACGGGCAGCCCGGCCACCACCAGCACGCCGATCCCGACGAGGCGGTTGACCGGCACCCACCCGAACACGGAACGCACGAACAGCGCGTGTCCCGCGAGGAACAGCACCGGCCCGCCGAGCACCGCGAGCGCCGTACCCGGCGTGATCCGGTCGAACGGGTGCGCGATCGCCAGCTCGTCGCCCACGGCCGCCACGATGATCCCGGCGACC
Organism: Nonomuraea sp. NPDC050691; assembly: GCF_040654455.1. Taxonomy (NCBI): domain Bacteria; kingdom Bacillati; phylum Actinomycetota; class Actinomycetes; order Streptosporangiales; family Streptosporangiaceae; genus Nonomuraea; species Nonomuraea sp. NPDC050691. The sequence goes on along the minus strand of NZ_JBFAIA010000123.1, from coordinate 22,847 downwards.
ATGAGGATGTGGATGTAGCTGTACGCGGACATGCCGAGCCGCCCCGTGTCGTCCGAATGGGCGGTGGTCTCCGAGGCGGCCTCGGCGGTGCGGTCGAAGTACACCCACCACGTCGCCACGCTGCCGAGGAACGCGACCGCGAACGCGGCCACGGCGCCGGCGCTCAGGTGCTGGTGGTCGGCCAGCGACACCCCGGTCACCAGCAGCGACTCGCCCAGCGCGATGATGACGAAGAGCTGGCAGCGCTCGGCCATGTGGGCGCCGTCGATCGTCCAGTCCGCCGTGGAGACCCGGCCGAGGAGCGGCATGCGGTAGCCGAGCCACGGGCCCGCGTACTCCACGAGCAGGGCGGCCGTCCACAGCACGCCCTGGGCGGCCCCGCCGAGCGCGGCGCCCGCGAGCCACAGCACCGCGCTCACCGCGTGGTAGACGAGCACCAGCCGGAACGTCCGGCCGATCGGGTGGGCGCGCGCCGCCACCGACACCACGATGGTCCGCCCCACCTGGAGCGCCACGTAACCGACGGCGAACCACATCGCCCGCGGCCCGAACGCCTGCGGCAGCGCCGCCGCCATGACCAGCCCGGCCAGCATGGCGCCGGTCAGCGTCAGGCGCAGCACCGGATGGTCGGGATCGCAGTAGTTGGTGGTCCAGGTGGTGTACATCCAGGCCCACCACACGGCCAGCGTGAGCAGCAGCGTCTGGGCCACGCCCGCCACGTCGAGGTGGGCGAGGAGTAGGTGCGAGAGCTGGGTGATGGCGAACACGTACACGAGGTCGAAGAACAGCTCGACCGGCATCACCCGGGCGGTCTCGCCACGAGGGCGAAGGATCGGCGCTGGCACTAATTTCCTCCACAACGCAGGCGAATCGGGTATGTCGCCGAATACAGCTCATCGTAGGGCCGGAGATCAGCAGCACGTTCCCCGCCGATCGGGCCGGTCCGGGGCTCGGCCGGTCAGGGCGTGGGAGGCGGCTCGGGAAGGGCCTGAGCCTGCTCGATGCGGCGGTAGGCGTTGTCGCGCAGGCGCAGCACGGCCGCCGCCAGCAGCGCCGCCGTCAGGGAGCCCGCCAGCACCGCGATCTTGACGTACGCGTCGCGCGCGCTGCCCGCGCCGAAGGCCAGCTCGCCGATGAGCAGCGACACGGTGAACCCGATGCCGGCCAGCAGCGCCAGCCCCGCCACGTCCACCCAGGCCAGGTTCTCGTCCAGCTCGGCGTGCGTCAGCCGGGACACCAGCCAGGTGGCGGCCATGACGCCCAGCGGCTTGCCGAGGACCAGCCCGGCGACGACGCCCACGGCGACCGGGTCGGTCAGCGCCCGGCTCAGGCCGTCCACCCCGCCGATCGTCACCCCGGCCGACACGAACGCGAACACCGGCACCGCCACCCCCGCCGACAGCGGCCGGAAGCGGTGCTCGAAGTGCTCGGCCACGCTCGCGTCCCCCCGGGCGGGCACGGCGAAGCCCAGCAGCACCCCGGCCACCGTGGCGTGCACGCCGGAGGCGTGGACCAGGGCCCACGTGAGCGCGGCCAGAGGCAGCAGCAGCCACCAGGCGCGCACGCCCCGCCGTACGAGGAGGGAGAAGACGGCCAGCGGCACGGCCGCGCCCAGCAGCGGCAGGGGCGCCAGGCGCTCGGTGTAGAAGACGGCGATGATCGCGATGGCGAGCAGGTCGTCGACCACGGCCAGCGTCAGCAGGAACGTGCGCAACGCGGCCGGCAGGTGCCGGCCGATCACCGCGAGCACCGCGAGCGCGAAGGCGATGTCGGTGGCGGTCGGGATCGCCCAGCCCCGGCCGGCGCCCGCCGCCCCGGCGAGCGAGGTGGTCACCAGGTACGCGACGGCGGGGACGAGCACGCCGCCCGCGGCGGCGGCGACGGGCACGGCCGCGCGCCTGGGGTCGCGCAGGTCACCGGCCGTGAACTCACGCTTGAGCTCCAGGCCGGCGACGAAGAAGAAGACGGCCAGCAGGCCGTCGGCGGCCCAGGTGGCCAGGTCGAGGTTCAGGTGGAGGGCGGCGGGGCCGATCTCGAAGGAACGCAGCGCCTCGTACCCGTGGGCCCACGGGGAGTTGGCCCAGAGCATGCCGAGCAGGGCGCCGGTGAGCAGGAGCGCTCCGCCCACGGTCTCGGCGCGCAGGATGTCGGCGACGCGCCGGGACTCCGCGCGGGAGCCCAGGCCGAACAGGCGCAGGACGCGGTTGGACGGGGTGCGGCTCACGGCGAGGGCTCCTTGGGAACGGTCGGCGACGGATCAGCCGACCAGACTTCCCGGCACACCACTGGCCATCCTATCCACAAGCCCCCATGTCACCTCAGGTCGCGTCCGGAGGGAGCGGGGGCAGCTGCGTCACGGGAGACGCGGGCAGGGTGAGCACCATGGTCAGGCCGCCGCCCGGCGCCTCCTCCGGTACGAGCGTGCCGCCCATGGCCTCGGCCAGACCGCGCGACAGTTCCACGATGGCGCTCACCGCGGCGGCCACCACGACGAACACCACCAGCGCCAGCAGCGCCCCGGGCTCGGAGACCAGCGGGCTCCGGTACGGAGGGGTGAAGAAGTAGTTGAGCAGCAGGACCCCGCCCACGGCCGCGGCCAGCGCCGGCCACAGCCCGCCGGCCGGCGTCACGGCGATCATCCACATCTGGAACAGCAGGATCTGGCTCGGCAGCCCCAGCGTGTCGCGCAGCGCGTGCAGCACGGCGGTGATGGCGGTCAGGCCGAGCGCGGTCATCGCCCAGCCGATCAGCCGGCGGCGCCGGGTGAGCGGCGCCCCGCCGCGAGGCCGCCGGCGTCCCTTGCGGCCCCCTCGCTGGGAGGGCGGTCGGTCATCGCTTCATCCCCTTGGCGCGCGAGCGACTTCCGGTGGCCGGCCGTCAGACCCGACCGCACACGACAATCAGGCGCCGCCCCACATGGGGATGTCGACGATGTCGTCGCTCTTCCAGGTGAGGTTGTCGTGCACGGCCACGACGCCGTCGAGGTTCTCGGCCAGGCGGACGGCGGCGATGGCTTGGCGGCCAGCGCGCCACTCTCCTCCGCCGCCGCGACCAGGAGAGCGTTACGGGTCGGTGAGGGCAGCTTGGCGATGCGCCGCTGGTAGGCGTCCTGCAGGCGGTGCGGCAGGGGGAGGTGCCGCGGGTCTCCGTCCTCGGTCCTGGGCAGCTCCAGCAAGGCCAGCGGGTTGCCGTCGGCCTCGGCCAGCACCCGGTCGCGTATGTGGGCGGGCAGGTGGGGAGCGTGTTCGGCCAGCAGCGCCCGTGCCGCCATCGGATCCAGCCGCTTGAGCGCCAGTTCGGGCACGCCTGCAGGTCTGCATGACCTTCGTTAGGATGATCACGCGATTTCCTCCATCTCGCCGAGCAGGATCTCGCGGGCACGCGCGTACTTCTCGGCCATGCGCTCCGCCTGCTCCGACGGCAAGTTGTGCAGCCGCATCGTGTTGTGCAGGTTGTCCGCGAGCTTGATCTTGCGGCTGTCGGGGTTGGCACAGGCCCGCCGGATCAGGTCCACGTACGTCTCGCCCTCCCGGCGTGTGACGGAGTCGATAGCCGCCAACGTCCGCTCGGTGAAGCCGAGCTTGCGCAGCTCCTCCAGCGTGATGTCGGTGTCCTCGACCGAGTCATGCAGAACGGCGGCGATACGAACCTCCTCGTCCTCGCCGGTCAGCATGTCGCGGACGGCGAACACGTGCAGGTAGTACGGCGCACCGGACTTGTCGACCTGGTCGCGATGCAGGTTGCGGGCCAGGCTGCTGGCGTACTCGATGGTTCCCACGGTTTCTCCTTTACTCAGACTCGCGTCTGATCAGCCTTCTGACACGAACTGCACCGGCCATCCGGGTACTCGGCTTCGTTGCGGCAGCCGACGGCACCGCACACGCCAAGCTGCTCCTGGTACTCGACGAGCTGCTCGTGAGCGTCCTGCTCGGAGAGCTCGGCCTCGTCGGCGGGACTCAGTTTCACGCCCACCCCCAGCAGTCGCAGTCGTCGGCGTGGCCGGGCGTCGTGGTGCCCCGGCCACGAGCGACGCTACGAACTCGACGGGATCGGCGTCGTCGCCCCAGCATTCGGGGGCGTAGCTGAGAACTGCCATGATTTCCTCCTGCGGGTCTTCCTCGTTGTCCCGACTGGCGTTGATCGCCGCCCGCCGGGATGCTCCGCGCGTCCGGAGCGAACGAGGGCGGGAGTCGTGCCTTCCCGCCGCATTGGACCGGCGCAGCTCCACCAACCGCGCGCCGGTCCCGGCCGCGTCGTGACGCGCCTTCTTCACGGCTTCCACCTCCCTCACTGAGGCTCGTCGAGCGACGGCCTGGACTCCACGCAGCGCCAGTACGCGTAGGTGCAACCCACCGGCCCCGAGGCGTGGACCTCCGCAATCTCCTGCTCCAGCTGCCGACGGCCCTGCTCCTGAAGCTCGGCAGGGAAGGCGGGCAGGACATCGGCTATCGTGCGCCGGGCCCCGTCCACCAGGACGGCCCGTCGGGCGGCCTGCTCGTCGTGGCCGTACTTCTGCCGGTCACGGGCGATCTGTTCGCGCTCCCGGGCGGCGGCGAGCTCCTGCTTGTTGAGGGGTTCGCGCTGGTTGTAGCGGCTCATCGCGGTCTCCGGTTCCTGGGCAGGGTGGGCTCCTGAGGCTGCTGACGAGGAGTCGGTGCGCCAGGGGCTTATCGACGGAGGCAACTGGTTCAGCCTCAGCCGCGAGCACATCGGGCCCGAGTCGTACGGAGTCCCCGGCTTCAGCGTGACGATGCCCTCCGGCAACGAACTGCGGAACGCCTTCTTCCGCCAGGCGTACGAGATCCTCGGAGAGAAGACCGCCGACCAGCTGGCCCGCAAGGCTCGCTACTCCCACGCCGACCTCTACGCGATCGTCTACTTCCCCGGCATCACCCTGGAGGACTGAGCGATGAGGATCAGGATCGACTTCACGATCACGGTAGACCCCGAGGACCTCCCGGCGCTGTACGAGTTCATGCATACCGACCGCGAGGACGTGAAGGGCGCTCTCACCGACGAGGCCCAGGACCTCCCGTGCTGCGAACAGCAGGAACACCTCCTCGGCCGCCAGCCGGCGGGCGGCGAACGCCAGCGCCTCGGCCGAGAACCGGTCCAGCCACTGGGCGTCGTCCACCAGGCACAGCACCGGCCCGTCCGAGGCCAGCTCCGCCAGCAGCGACAGCGTGGCCAGGCCGACCAGGAAGCGGTTGTCACCCCCCCGGCGGGGCCAATCCCAGCGCCGCCCGCAACGCCTCCGCCTGAGGGGCGGGAATACCGGCCAGATGCCCCATCACGCCGGACAGCAGAGACTGCGACGCCGCGAACGGCAGCTCCGCCTCGCTCTCCACGCCCGTGCAGCGCAACACCTGGAACCGCTGGCCCGAGCCTGCCCACCGTAACAGTGCCGACTTGCCGCCACACGGCTCACCCAGGACCACGACGGCACCGCCCCGGCCAGAGGCGGCCTCCGCCAGGAACCGGCCGAGTTCTCGCTGCTCCGGCTCCCGCCCATACACCACCAGGCACTCCTCGTGACCCACCCAGCTGGTGATCTCAACGCCGGGAAGCATACGCGTGCCAGCGATCGGCGCCGCGTTCGCGTTGCTTCTTCCGCCACCGCGAGGATGATCGCCACTTCCACCAGGTGACCGGCACCGAACAGGGTGCCGGTCAGATCCGGCGATTCCGAGGCGCGCGGCAGGTCCGCCAGCTCGACGTGGCCGGCGCGGCGCACCACCTCGTCGGGCAGGTCTCCCCCTGCGCGATGCCGGTGATCTGCTCGACGACGTCGCTGAGCGACTCCAGGTGCCGGATGTCGACCGTGGAGACCACGTCGATGCCGGCGTCGAGGATCTCGTCCACGTCCTGCCGGCGCTTCGCGTTGCGGGAGCCGGGCGCGTTGGTGTGGGCCGGCTCGTCGATCAGCACCACGTGGGGGCGGCGGGCGATGAGCGCGTCGGCGTCCAGCTCGACGAACCGCGCGCCGCGGTGCACGAGGTTGCGGCGCGGCAGGAGCTCCATGCCGTCGAGCAGCTCGGCGGTGCGGGCCCGACTCCAGGAGCCGCGCCCAGGTAAACGCGCAGCCGTCCCCGGGGCACCGCCCTCCGCCTCCTCGGCCGGAGGGGCGCCGGGCGGAGTCCCGGCGACCGGCTCCGGCATGAGACCAGGCGACGACCGGCGTGCGATGCTGGCGGACGTCCGGAACGGGACGGTGGCTCCGACGTCCTCCAGGACAGGCTCCGCCGGGGAAGGACGACACCATGGGCACCGAGGTCGGGACCGAAGCGTTGCTGCGGAACCTCACGCCCCGGGTCCTCGGCGCGCTCGTGCGCCGCTACGGGCACTTCGACACCGCCGAGGACGCCGTGCAGGAGGCGCTGCTCGCCGCCGCCACCCAGTGGCCGCGCGACGGCCTGCCCGGCGACCCGGCGGCCTGGCTGATCACCGTCGCCTCCCGGCGGCTCACCGACCTGCTGCGCGCCGAGCAGGCCCGGCGGCGGCGCGAGGACACGGTCGCGCGCTGGACGCTGCCGGACGACTGGCTCGCGCCCGCCGCCGACCGCCGGGAACGCGACGGAGACGACACGCTCATCCTGTTGTTCCTGTGCTGCCACCCGTCGCTGTCGCCGGCCTCGCAGATCGCCCTCACCCTGCGCGCGGTCGGCGGCCTGAGCACGGCGGAGATCGCCCGGGCGTTCCTGGTGCCGGAGGCCACCATGACCAGGCGCATCACCCGGGCCAAGCAGACCGTCAGGGAAAGCGGCCTGCCGTTCGCGCTGCCCTCGCCCGCCGAGCGCGACCGGCGGCTCGCCGCCGTGCTCCACGTGCTCTACCTGGTCTTCAACGAGGGGTACGCGAGCACGTCGGGGCCGCGCCTGCACCGGGTCGAGCTCGCCGCCGAGGCCATCCGGCTGACCCGCCTGCTCCACCGGCTGCTGCCCGGCGACGGAGAGGTGGCGGGGCTGCTGGCTCTCATGCTCCTCACCGACGCCCGCCGGCCGGCGCGCACCGCGCCCGACGGCACGCCGGTGCCCATGGCCGAGCAGGACCGCGGCCTGTGGGACGCCGAGCTCGTGGAGGAGGGCGTCGCGCTCGTCACGGCCGCGCTGCCGTCCGGTCCGACCGGCCCCTACCAGCTCCAGGCCGCCATCGCCGCCGTCCACGACGAGGCGCCGAGCGCGGAGGAGACCGACTGGCCGCAGATCCTGGCCCTGTACGAGGTGCTGCTGCGCGTCGGCGGCGGGCCGGTGGTGCGGCTGAACCACGCCGTGGCCGTCGCCATGACCCACGGCCCCGAGGCGGGGCTGGCCGCGCTGCGGGAGCTGGAGGGGGACGAGCGGCTCGCCGCCGGTCACCGGCTGCACGCGGCGCGGGCGCACCTGCTGGAGATGGCCGGCGACCGGGAGGCGGCGCGCCGGGCGTACCTGGAGGCCGCCGCGCGCACCACCAACCTGCCGCAGCGCCGCTACCTGCACATCCGCGCCGCCCGCCTGACCCCGCCCACCTCTGACTCCGCCGGCCTCTGACGAAGGTTCCGTGAGCGGTTCACAGGTGTGCTAGCCTGGAGGCAGTTGCAGTTGTGGTACCCATACGAACTTCGTGTGCGCCTGACGGTATGTAACGTCAGGCGCATTTCTGTTTTCCGGTCATCTCCGGGTGGGGGCATTACGGCGACGCGGAATCCGCGCATCGCGGGCTCCGGCTCTGCCAAACCAGAAGGAGATCAACATGGCTGAGGGAACCGTCAAGTGGTTCAACGCGGAAAAGGGCTTCGGCTTCATCGAGCAGGACGGCGGCGGCGCTGACGTCTTCGCCCACTACTCCAACATCGTGTCCCAGGGCGGCTACCGTGAGCTGCACGAGGGCCAGCGCGTGGCCTTCGACATCACGCAGGGCCAGAAGGGCCCGCAGGCCGAGAACATCGTTCCGGCCTGACCCGACCGGCACCACGAGCAGGGGCCCGCACCTTCACCGGTGCGGGCCCCTGCTCGTCTGTGTGCCGTCGCCGCGCTCTCACGGCACGACCGTGAGGCTGCGGTCCAGGCCGGTGATGCGCAGCAGCCTGGCCATGAGCGGGCGCGGGGCCTTCAGCGTGAGCGTCACTCCCCGCGGCCGCGCCCGCCGCTGGATGCCGACCAGGACGCCCAGCCCGGAGGCGTCGCAGAACGACACCGCGGACAGGTCCACGACGAGCAGGTCGGCTCCGGTGGGCAGGGCGCGCATCAGCCGCTGCCGGAGAGCATGGCTGGTGAAGATGTCGATCTCGCCGGTCAGGCGCACGGTGGTGACGGTGAGAGTATCGGTTTCGCCGATTGGCGCGGGCGCGAGAATGGTCATGGAAGCTCCGTTCGGAGAAGACGGGAAAAGCGTGGCCGCCGGACGGGGCCGGTCAGCCACGGGCGCTGTCAGGCGGGACGACTCGCAGGGTGAGATGCTCGCCGCGGGCGAAGCACAACATGATCAGACCAGCGTCGGCGTGGCGGAAGAGCCTGACAGCAGCTCGCCCGCGACGTCGCGGGAGTGGAGCCACCAGGTTCCGCCGGCGGCGCCGCGGTGGCCGGGAACGGGATCGAGGTCCAGTCGCGTCGACTCGGCGACGCGCGGGGCCGAGCCCGCGACGGCACCGAGTGGATCCGGACCGGTGGGAAGCGTCGGCAGCATGCTCGCCTGCCTGTCCGGGCCTCCGGGAGGGGCCCCAGTCTTCTATCGCCGCGGGCGACGCCGACCTGTTGCCAACGCACAAGAAAGTCCTCGGTGGCACCAGTCTACCCGAGGGGGTGACCACGGCGTGATCATGTGCTCGGCGTCCCGGCCCCGCCCGTCGTTCCCGGCCTGACCGCGGGGACCCGCTCCCCGCACCCCGTACGGGCCGGCGGGGCCCACCGGAGCGTCAGCGCGACCACGGCGAGGACGCCGAGGGCGCAGGCGAGGGGCACGGCCAGTCCCGCCGACGCGGCCTGCCCCCACCCCTCCTCCAGCGACCCCAGCAGCACCGTCCCGGTGAGCGTGCCGCCCAGCACGCCGCCCGTCTCCTGCACCGTGCCCAGCACGCCCGCCGCCGCGCCGGACCGCTCGGGCCGGACCCGGCCCAGCGCCGTGGAGATCAGCGGCGACATCAGCACCCCCATCCCGGCGCCGGTGACGAGCAGCGCCCCGGCCACCTGGTACGCCACGGCCGCGCCTCCCGCCCGCCCGGCGACGACGTGGAGCAGGAGGAGCAGCCCGAGCAGCAGCGTCGCCGCGCCCGCCAGGGGCACCCCCGCCCCCAGGCGGCGGGCCAGCGCCGCGGTCCGCGCCGAGCCCGCGAGGAACCCGCCGTTGAGCGCCGTGCACACCGCCCCGGCCGCCGCCGGGCCGAGCCCGAGCCCCTCCTGGAGGTACAGCGCCAGCACGAACGACAGCCCCGCCGAGCCGCCGAACAGCAGCGCCACCGCCACGAGCCCGCCCGCGAACCCCTTCTCCACGAAAACGTCCAGGTCGAGCAGCGGCTGCCGCCCCGCGGCGGCCAGGCGGCGCTGCCGGCGGGCGAACGCGGCCAGCAGCGGAGCCGAGGCCGCCAGGCACAACCACGTCCACGGCGGCCAGCCCTGCTCCCGGCCCTGGGCCAGCGGCAGCACGACGGCCACCAGTCCGGCCGCGACCATCCCCGCCCCGGCCACGTCCAGACCGTGCCGCTGCCGCTGCCGCTGCCGGTGCCGGGCCGCGGCCGCGACGTCCTCGGACGGCCGCGCGGGCGACGGGTCCGGGACAAGGTGGGCGGGGCGCGAGGCGGGCGGGTCCGGGACGACGTGGGCGGGGTGTGAGGCGGGAGGCTGGTCCGGGACGAGGCGTGCGGTCAGGGCGAGCGCGACGAGGCCCAGGGGCACGTTGACCAGGAAGCAGGCCCGCCAGCCCAGCCCCCACGGGTCCGCCGCGATCAGCAGGCCGCCGATCACCTGCCCGCTCACGCCCGCCAGCCCCACGGCCGTGCCGTACCAGCCGAACGCCCGGGCCCGGTCGGCGCCCCGGTACAGGTTCCCGAGCAGCGTCAGCACCTGCGGGGCCAGCAGCGCCGCGGCCACGCCCTGCAGGACCCTCGCCAGGATCAGCGCCCAGGCTCCCGGCGCGGCCCCGCAGGCGGCGGAGGCCAGCGTGAACAGCGCCAGGCCCGCCGAGAAGACCCGGCGCGGCCCGTGCAGGTCGCCGAGCCGGCCCGCGACGACCAGCCCCGACGCGTACGCCAGCCCGTACGCCGCGATCACGAGCTGCGCCTCGGACCCGCCGGCGGGCAGGCCGGCCCGCATCGAGGGCACGGCCACGTTGGCGATGAAGAAGTCGAGGGTCGTCATGAAGACGGCGACCAGCAGGACGGGCAGGGCCTGCCAGCGGTGGGGGACGGTGGCCATGGGTGTCTCCAGGGACGGAGGGACGCGGGCGATGGGAGAACACCGCGCGCGGCCGGACGGTTGAGCCCACCCTGGAGGCCACCGGTTATGAACCGCTGCCGATCGGCTACGGACGAGTTATGACCCCGTCGACGTACAACCATATGGTTGAGAATCTCGCCGGGCAGCACTATCCTCAACCATATGGTTGAGGATTCGCCGGAGCTGGACGCCGTGTTCCACGCGCTGGCTCATGACGCGCGGAGGGTCATGCTGCGCCGGCTCGCCCGCGGCGAGCTGACCGTGGGGCAGCTCGCCGAGCCCCTGCGGATGTCGCTCGCGGCCGCGTCCAAGCACGTGAAGGTGCTGGAGAACGCGGGGCTGGTCGAGCGCACCGTCATGGGGCGGCGGCACGTGTGCCGGCTGCGGTCCGCGCCGCTCGCGGGTGCCGCCGCGTGGCTGCGCTTCTACGAGCGCTTCTGGGACGAGCGCATCGATGCGCTGGAACGGGTCCTCGACCGTCCGCACACGCCCGACGCGACGCCGGCGCGCCCACAGGTGTCGGCAAAGGCGTCGGCACGTTCGCACACGCCCGAGGAGGCGCCGTGAGCACGCACCCCCGTCCGCACACGTCCGAGGAGGCCGCCATGAGCGCCGAACCCGCGATCTTCCCCGCCGTGCGCCGCGAGCGCACCCTGACCGCGCCCCCGCGGGCCGTCTACCGGGCCTGGCTCGACCCCGGCATCCTGTGCCGGTGGCTCGCGCCCGGCGACCTGGAGTCCGTGCGGGCCGAGGTGGACGAGCGGGTGGGCGGCCGCTACCGCATCTGGCAGCCCCGCGCCGGCCGGCCGATCGGCGGCTTCGACGCGCAGCTGCTGGAGCTCGTCCCCGACCGGCGCATCGTCTGGCGCTGGGGCTTCGTCGGCCCCGACCCGGAGGCGGGGCCGGCGTTCGACTCGGTCCTCACCGTCACCCTGAGCGAGACCCCGGACGGCGGCACCCACATGGTGGTGCTGCACGAGCACCTCGACGCCCTGGCCGCCGCCATGCCCGAGGTCGCCTGCCGGATCAGCGGCGGCTGGGACAAGTGCCTCGACCGGCTCCCGGCGGCGGTGGCGGCGGCGAGGACGGTGGTGAAGCCGTGACGGCCGACCTCGGGCCCGCGACCGGCGTCCTCGCCGCCCTCGTCCGGCCGCTGCCCGGCGACCTGCTCACCGCGCCGACGCCGTGCGGCTTCACCTTGGGCGAGCTGCTCGACCACATCGACGGCCTCTGCGTCGCGTTCACCGCGGCCGCCACGAAGACGAGGCTGGAGGGCGGCGGCCGCGCCCGGACGCCCGACGCGTCCCGGCTGGGCGACGACTGGCGCGAGCGCGTGCCGGCCCGCCTGGAGGAACTGGCCCGGGCGTGGCGCGAGCCGTCGGCGTGGACCGGCGACACCGAGGTGGGCGGCGGCACGATGCCGGGCGCGATCGCCGGAGCCGCCGCGGTCGACGAGATCGTCGTGCACGGCTGGGACCTCGCCGTCGCCACCGGCCGTCCCTACCCGGCCGGCGACCCCGCCCTGGAGGAGGCCGTCCGCGAGGCGTACGCCTGGGTGACCACGGTCGTGGCCCAGGCTCCGGAGGGCAGCCCGGGCCTGTTCGGGCCGCCGGTGCCCGTGCCCGGGGACGCCCCGCTCCTGGACCGGCTGCTCGGCCTCACCGGCCGCGACCCCGCCTGGACGCCGGCCGCTCCCTGAGCCGCGACCCGCGAGCCCGGCGCGTGCGACGCCGGCTAGCGTCCCTCGGCGTAGAGGGCGGCGGTCTCGGCCGCTCTGCGGGCCAGGGCGTGACGCAGCTCCGCGGGCTCCACGACCTCGACGTCGGGGCCGAAGGCGAGCAGCGCCTCGGCCGCGCCCAGGGACCGGAAGCGCAGCTCGACGCTCACCCGCTCCGCGTCGCCGCCGGCCCCGGCGGGCGGCGCGGAGGGGGACACATCAGCCTGGTGGATGCGCAGGAACCTGACCAGGATGTCCCGCCGGACGCTGACCGTGACGGGCACCGGGGTGGGGATGTCGTCGATGCGGCGGCGCAGGGTGTCCCACAGGCCGGCCAGTTCGAGGCCGTCGCGGCGCCGGACGGGCTGGTCGGTGACCTCGGCGGAGGCGATGCGGTCGGCGCGGAACAGCTTCGGCTCGCCGCGGTGATCGGCCACCAGGTACCAGACGCCGGCCTTGTTGACCAGCCCGTACGGGTCGAGCGTGTACGAGCGGGGACGGCTGTCGCCGCCGTGCCGGTAGCGCAGCGACAGGCGCCGGTCGCCGAAGACGGCCTCCTGGAGCACGGCGAGGTCGGGGGCCGGCTGGGACGGGCCGCCGCGCCAGCGCGCGGGGTCGATGAGGACGCGGCGGCTGGCCAGGTCGGCGTCCGGACGGTGGGAGGCGGGCAGGGCCGCCATGACCTTGCGCAGCGCGGAGCCGATGGCCCGTCCCAGGCCCAGCTCGGCGTGGGCGCGCCCGGACAGCAGCACGAACAGGGCGCGGGCCTCGTCGGTGGTCAGGCCGGTGACGTCGGTGCGGAAGCCGGGCAGCAGCGCGATGCCGCCGTGGGGCCCGCGCACGGTGTAGACGGGCACGCCGGCCGACGACAGCGCCTCGACGTCGCGCATGACCGTGCGGACCGACACCTCCAGCCGCTCGGCCAGGGTGCCGGCGGGCAACTGCCCGTGCGTCTGGAGCAGCAGCATGATCGAGAGCAACCGGTCGGATCTCATGGCGGGAAAACTTTCTCAGGTATAAGACACAACGTGTCATATATCGAGGCGAGGATCCAGTGGCAGGGACCCGGACGGACGGGCCCCGGAGCTCCCCGGACGCGTACCCGTGACGCCGGAAGGGAGCGGAACACCACGAAAGGGAAAGCACTGTGACCAGCACCAACGCCTCCGCCCAGCAGATCGCCGAGGACTACGCCCGCGCGTGGATGGGCGGCGACGTCGAGAAGGCGCTCGGCTTCATCGCCGAGGACGTGGTGTGCGACGCGCCCGCCGGCCGGATCGAGGGACTGCCCGCCTACCGGCGCTTCCTGGAGGGCTTCCTGCCCAAGCTCACCGGGTCCTCCATCACCAAGATCCTCGGCGACGACACGAGCGCGGCCGTCGTCTACACCACCGACACCACCTTCGCCCGGGACTTCCGGGCCATGGACTACCTGACCCTCGAGGACGGCAGGATCACGTACGTCCTCACCGTCTTCGACCGCCTCCCGGTCGCCCAGGCCGCGCGCCCCGCGGCGGGCTGATCCCGTCCGCGCTCACCGGACGTCGATCGCCCTCGTCCCGGCGGACGAGAGCACGCCCGCCGGGACCGACGCGGGCATCCGCCTCACCACGGCCGACGCCTCCGCCCTCCGCGAGGAGCTGGCGGCACGCGGCGTCGAGGTGGGGGGCTGCTGCGATGGGAGGGCGTCCCGCCGATGTGCGTCCTGCGGGACGCGGACGGCAACGGCCTCGTGGTCGTCGAGTGACGGGGAGCGCGTTCATGGCCCTGGACGACCCGCCGGTCTCGTCGCCGAGGTGTACGGCCTGCCCGGCCTGGCGCGCCTCGGCGGCCGGCCGCGGCAGGTTGCTCAGCGCGGGCCGGGGGCCCATCCATGGTACACATGGTCGTCGGCGCCGTGCTGGTCCCGTGGCCGGCGCGCCGGTGAACCCGCCCTACGCCTCGGGGGCGGCGACGGCGTGAGGGGGCAGGCGGTGCGCCAGATGGAGCAGCGCGAGGCAGGCCAGCACCAGGAGAACGGCGAGAGTGACCCACAGCAGTGAGGGCTCGGCGCCGAGGAGCGCGGAGAAGCCTCCTGGCGCGATGACGGCCGCGAACGCCCAGGTCTGCTGGTGGATCGCCAGGTACCGCCCGCGCAGCTCCGGGGGCGCCGTGGCCGCGGTGAGCGCCCAGGACGGCGTGGTGTGCATGAGCTCGCCCAGGGTGAGGACGAGTGTGGCCACCACCAGGCCGCCCACGCGCGCCGGCCCCGCCGGCAGGAGCGCCGTCGCGGCGTACAGCGCGCACGCGGCGATCAGGATCACCCCGGCCAGTGCCATGGCGTGCGTACGGCGGGCGTCGCGCTGCCGGCGCCGCACCATCAGCTGGCCGGCGGCCACCAGGGCGGTGTTGAGGGTGTACAGCAGGCCCATCAGCCAGGCGGGGGCCCCGAGCACCGTCACCGCGTACACCGGCAGCGCCACCGGAAGGATCATGTGTGTCAGGGTGAACGCCTGCTCGGCCGCCACGAGACCGAGGAACGGCCGGTCCGCGAACACCTCCCGGTACCCCTTCGACTGCCTCGGGGGCGTTTCCACGGACGCGCGCCGTCCGGAGACGATCAGGAAGCCGGTGGCCACGACGAAGCTGGCCGCGTCGAGCGCCGCGATGAGGGTGAAGCCGGCGCCGCCGGCGAGCGACACCGCTCCCGCCGACAGCAGCCCGCCCAGGCCGAACGCGACGTTCCTGGCCGTGGCCATCAGTGCGTAGAGCTTGTCCCGGTCCGCGCCTTGCGCGAGGACCGAGAGGTAGCTCCCGGCGGCGGGGTAGTAGGCGCGGTCACCGACCGCGACCACGGCGGCGACGGCCACGAGCGCGGCGAAGCCGTCCACGAGCGGGTAGGCCGCGAAGCCCACGGCGCGTAGCACGTACGTGGCCATGAGCACGCGCCGCGCGTCGAAACGGTCGATCAACGCGCCGGCCACCGGGTTCGCGGCCAGTCCCACCATGGCGGCGGCGGTCACGCCCAGGCCGACCGTGGTCATGGGCAGTCCGGTCACGTGGTGGATGAACAGAAGGGTGAGGGGGACGTAGAGCCCGCTGCCCAGCGCGTCGACGAACATCCCTACGAGGAAGGGCCGGGCACCCGCGACGCGTCGCCCGGCGGGAAGGATGATCACGGCGACGAGTCTGGGCGAAGCGACGCCCGGCGTGAATCGGCCCGTGGTCCTGGATCGGCTCAGTCCATGGTCCTACGACCGCGATGCCGTGCGTGTCCCCTCGGATGCCGGTTCAGGACGGGACGCGCAGGCGCCGGAGCGCGAGCATCCCGCCGGCGCCCGGCACGAAGGCGCGCCATCGCGCCCCGGACCCGGCGGCCGACGGCGCCATCGAGACGGCGGCGACCACCACGAGGTACGCCATGCCGTGCGCCGGTCCGCCGAACGTCGTGATCGTCTTGGCGTGGACGGTGAACAGGTTGCCCAGCAGCACCGCCAGCGAGAGCAGCTCCACGGCGGCGGCCACGCGCAGGACCCGCAGGTGCGTCACGCTCACCGGCCCGACCCCGGACGGACGATCATGAGGACGACGACGGCGGCCCAGGCGAGGTTGTAGATCCCGGCCAGCATGGACAGCGTGCGCAGCCGCCGGGCGTCGCCGGGCTCGCGCAGCGCCTGACGCTGACGCGGGTGGATCTGCGTTGCCAGCAGGCCGCCCGCGACGGCCGTGAGCAGCATGGAGACGGTGATCCAGATCTCGCCCATGCGCCCCTGCGCGGTCGCCAGGGCGATGCCGAACACCGGCACGACCAAGCCGAACGCGGCGTAGCCCCCGGTGACGCGGTGCAACACGGCGGCCACCGCGCGGTCACGTTCGCCTGAGCCCTTCGCCCCTCCTTGGCTCTGCGGGCCCTCGGACGGGGGGCCGGCGCCGTCCGGCGCGGGGACGGCGACGGGCGCGTACCGGGGAAACAGGCTCGCGGCGACGGCCGAGCCTCCGACGAAGACGATGCTCGCGAGCACGTGCACCGACAACAGGACGTGTTCCATGGGAGTCCCTTCCAACCTTCAGTGTGCCTGAAGCTTAGCGGAAGCTTCAGGTGCCCTGAAGGTTGGGCTCTCCGGGGAGGCGATTCCTGCATGGTCTGGCCCGGAGCGGCCGTCCGGACCCGGGACGTTGCCCCATGAATTGCCGCCATTGGTGGCAAAAGAAACAGGCGCGTTAATTCGTGCCCCGAATTTCCCCCTTACGCGATTGCCTCCGCGCGCCGCACGAGGCCCGCGACCCAGCCGGTCATCTCCGGCCACAGCGCGGCCGGCAGGTCGTGCCCCATGCCGTCGAACACCACGAGCTGCGCCCCGGGGACGGCCGCTGCGGTCGCCCCGCCGCCGCTGACGTCGCACATGAGGTCGTCGGCGCCGTGGATCACCAGGGTGGGCACGCTGAGGGAGCGCAGCCACGGCGTGCGGTCGCCGGAGGCCACCACGCCCACGGCCTGGCGCAGGAAAGCGAGCTCGTCATGGGACCGGTCGTAGGCGCGCCCGGCTCGCTCCCGCACCTCCTCCTCGTCGGCCGGGTAGCCGGGCGAGCCCAGCACCCGGAACGCCTTGACCGTGCGCTCGATCGCGTCCTCGCGGGTCACGGCCGGAGGTCCGGTGAGCTCGGCCAGCGCCTCCGGACGGGGCTGTCCCACGTTCCGGTCGCCCGTGGTGGACATCATCGAGGTCAGCGACCGGACCCGCCCCGGGTGCTCGATGGCGACCGCCTGGGCGATCATCCCGCCCATGGAGGTGCCGACGAGGTGGACGGAGTCGAGGCCGAGCGCGTCGAGCAGGCCGGCCGTGTCGGCCGCCATGTCCGTCAGCGTGTACGACACCGAGGACAGGTCGCCGGCCAGAACCGCGGGCAGGTCGGGGACCGGCGCGTCGTGGAAGTGGGTGGACAGCCCGGCGTCACGGTTGTCGAACCGGATCACGTGCAGCCCGTGGGAGACGAGGCTCCGGCAGAACCCGTCCGGCCAGTGGATCAACTGCCCGCCACCGCCCATGATCAGCAGCACGGGCGGCGCCGCGGGGTCACCGAGGCGCTCGTAGACCACGTCGATCCCCGCCGGGCCGACGTTCCGCGCCTTCATCTCGCTCATCTCTCGCCGTCACCTCTCTGAAAAGCGCCGAAGGAAGCCGACGGAGAATAACAGCGATCAATGGTGCTCCGGCAAGATAAATTTGAGAAATGGACAATATGCAATGAGCCGCATATGATAAAAGTGGCGGAAATAACGAGGCCTTCCCGTCCCCACCGAAGCCCGGATGCGCCGCCGCGGGCGTGGCTCAGGCGCCGGTGGCGCCGTCCACGCCCTGCCGGACCATGTCGGCGTGGCCGTTGTGCCGGGCGTACTCGCCGATCATGTGGTTGAACACGAGCCGCAGCGTCACCGTGCCCCAGCCCGCGTTCTCGAACGTGGTGTCCAGCGGCACCCCGGCCGTGACCTTGCGGGCCAGCTCCTGCTGCTCCAGCAGCAGCGCGTAGTCGGCCTCCGCCCGCGCCGGGTCGAGGTCCTCGAAGTCGGCGTCGGGCCGCTCCGGCGTCGAGTAGAGCTTCGGGACGTCCTCCCCGAGGAAGGAGCGCCGGAACCAGATGTGCTCCACCTTCGCCAGGTGCCGGATCAGCCCGAGCAGCGACAGGTTGGACCAGGGGACCGGCGCGGCGGCGAGCTGCTCGCCGGTGAGTCCGGCGCACTTGTGCAGGAAGGTCGCGCGGTGCCAGTCGAGCAGTCCGGGCAGCAGCTCTGCCTCGGGCGCGAGCAGCGACCCCTCGGGGCGGGTCACTTCGGGAGCGGTCCAGGTCATGCGTGGCATGTTCTCACGGACAGCGGGACGGGACCGGCCCCAGCGGGGCCGCCACGGCCGGTCCGCGCTGATCGGCGCCGGTAGGCTGCCGTGCATGCCGCGCGACACGTTGACCCGGGAGCAGATCGTCCAGGCGGCCGTCGAGGTGCTGGACGCCGAGGGCGTGGGCGGCCTGAACATGCGGCGGCTCGGCGGCCGCCTCGGGTCGGCGGCCACGGCCGTGTACTGGCACGTCAAGAACAAGGACGAGCTGGTCGTGCTGGCCGCCGACCACGTGTGGGACGAGATCGCGTTGCCGGACCTCGACGCGACCGGGTGGCGCGAGGCCGCCGCCGGGCTGGCGCGCGGCGCGTACGCGATGATCGAGCGGCACTACTGGCTGGTGCCCGCCATGGGGACGCACCTCATCTACGGGCCCGCCAAGGCCCGCTACGACGAGCACTGCCTGGCCGTCTACGAGGCGGCGGGATTCGGCGGCCGGGAGGCCGACCAGGCCTCCGCGACGGTGCTCATGTTCGTGATCGGCGCGGCGCAGGGGGAGGCCGCCCAGTCGGCCTGGCGGGCCCGGCTGCGCCGCGCCGGGGCCGACGAGGAGCAGCAGCTGCGCGACACTCTGGAGCGCGTCGTCGAGATCGCCCAGGGGTTCCCGCGGCTACGCGCACGCGCCCTGTCCTCGGCGTCTCCGGCGTCTCCGGCGGACCTCGCCGCGGCCCTGCCCGACGCCGACAGCTTCGAGTTCGGCCTGCGGACCGTCCTCGACGGCCTGGAAGCGAGGCTGGCGGCCCGGCCGGCCGCCTCCCGTCAGGAGAAGTGAGGTCCCGCGGCGGGAAGCGCCAGCAGGACGACGACGAGCAGCGACCCCAGGGTCGCCAGTCCGAACCGGACGACGACCACCGGACGCAGCCAGGACGGGAACGCCGCGCTCGCGGCGGCGATCACGGCCCGCGCGTCGACGCTCCGGGCCCCGGGGGCGGCGGATCTCGCGAGGGCCGCCACGGTGTAGCGCTCGGCGAACACCTGGCTGCCGGTGACGAAGCCGACCGCGAGCAGCACGAGCGGCTCGGCGATCCAGGACAGGACGCGCCCGGTCCCGCTCCCGGCGAGGTTGAGGCATGCCAGGGCCACCAGGCTCGCGGCGATCGCCATGGCCAGCGCGAACTCACCCGTCTTCTCCGCGAAGCGGATGCCGTGCTCGGCGAGGAGGGCGGGCGGTAACCCCTGGCGTTCCATCTCGGTGTCGGCCGCGCGCTGCGCCGCGCCTCCGCGGACGAGCACGACGACCGGCAGGACGAGGAAGGTCGCGGCGAGCGCGAACTGGAGGGCGGCGGCGAGGACGACGGGAACGGGCACGGCGGGACCTCCGGAGCATGACTTGAACAAAGTGCAAGAGCGACGCTATGTCGCGCTTGAACTTTGTGCAAGTCCATGGACCGTCGCGCCCCAGGAGGCGGGGCCGGGCCGACAGGCCGCTTCTTCGGACCGGGCGAGCTGCCGGCGCGGGCCGCGGGTTCGCCGGCCTGGAGGCCCGGTTCGCCGCCGCCGGCGAGGGCGCGGCTGGCCCGCGCGAGCACCTGTACGCACTGGCGCGGGCGTATGTCCGGTACGCGGCTGAGTCCAGGCATGTTCGAGCTGAGGTTCCGTCACGATCTGCTCAACAGTGCCGGGTCGGATTCCGGCGGCCCACGCCTGCGTGGCGATGCTGACGACGGGCTGCTCGACCGGCTGGTGACGGCCGCGCTCGACGCCCACCTGGGCCCGGAGCCGGCGTGACGTCCCCCCGGCGAGCGCGCCTGACCCTGGCGGCCAGCGCCGCGGCGCGGCGATCGTCGCGCTGGACGGCACCCTCCTCGTGCTCGCGCAGCCCAGCCTGCGTCGCGGTCGCCCGGACACGGCCAAGGCGATCCGGCGAGCAGGGATCAGCGCGAAGCCTCGTCGGCCGGCGTAGGCACGGCGTGCGGACGGAGGACCATGAGCGAGTCCTCCGAGGTTGTCGCCACCATGGCGAAGGGGAACCGGTCGAGCTCAAGACAGAGTGCGACGTCATCAGGATGCGCTCCTTGACGCACCCCCTTCGCCAGCTCGGCGGCGGCGCGCGACTCGCCGGCGCGGCGGAGGAACCCGGCCGCGTCCGTCCCGGCCTCGGTGACCCTCCGGGCGATGTACTGAGCGCACGCCAGATCTTCATCGGCGTGCCCGTCCTCGCCGGTGACCACGAACGTGACACTGTCACACTCGCGGGTCCGCAGGAGCCGGGCCGTTGCCTCCGCCACCACGAAGCCGGCGCACAGCACCAGCGACGCCTCCTTGACCGCGAGGGCGCCGACCGTCCCCGCCGTGGTCTTCTGCACGACGGTCCGTCCGTCGAGGTCGGCGGACCGCAGCAGGGCCGGCGAGTTGACGGCGTCGAACCCGGGCGCGGCCGGACCGTCCTTGAGTGCCACCCAGTCCGGGTGCCGAGCCTTGAGCGCCAGGGCTTCGTCCAGCGACCCGGCGAGAACGATCTTTTCCGCACCCTGGGCGAAGGCCCAGGCGGCCACCGTGAAAGCACGCATGACGTCGACCACGACCGCCACGGACGGGGCTTCGGCCAGCTCACCGATGCCGAGGAAACGAGCGTCCATCGGGTGATGATCGCACATGTCCGATCCGAGGCCCCAGGCGGGGATTCCCCTCATGGCACCGGGCGGCCGCGCTCCGGGACGCGCGGTTACGCCCGCCTGGTGATGCGGATCTTCGACTGCTTGTGCGGCAGGCGTTCCCAGTCGTCCATGAACACGGCGTCCAGGCCGTACCTGTCGGCGAGCCCGACGAGCGTCTCGGTGCGGTAGTAGAAGTCCTCGCGCAGCACGTGGTGCTCCTGCCCCTCCGTGCGGTCGAAGGTGAAGTCGAACCAGCCCTGCGGCCGCATGACCCGGCCCACGTGCGCGAAACACTCCTCGATGACGTGCAGCGGCGAGTGCGAGAAGACGCTGTGGGCGTGGACGACGTCGAAGTACGCGTCGGGCAGGAACGCGAAGCGCAGGTCGCGCACCGGCGTCAGGCGGGGCAGCTTGTCGCGCAGGCCGTGGGCGACGATCGTGTCCTGCGCGGCGAAGAGGATGTCGGGGGAGATGTCGATGCCGTAGTAGTTGCCCTGGTCGAGGTAGTCGATGAACAGGCGGCCGGCGCGCAGGTTGCCGCAGCCGATCTCCAGCATCCGGAACTCCGGCTTGAGCCCGTGCTCCTTCAGGTAGTCGAACTGCATGCGCCCGAGCGCCAGCCAGCGCTTGTGCGAGTGCGAGCCGACGGCCCCCTCGGGGCTGCGGGCCGTGTCGGACCTCATCACGGCCCGGTAGTACGCGACGTGGTCGCGGGTGCGCAGGCGCAGCCAGGCGTCGCGCGCAAGCCGGCGCAGGTGCGGCGCGACGCGCCCCGGATGGGTGAGGGCATAGCGGGCTTGGTGGGCGAGGCTCGAACGGTTGTGTTTCACGTCGGGACCACCAGACGGGGTGACGGTACGGCCATGGGGCTTGGAAATCTAGGCAGCGCGGCCCGCCCGCTCAACGACCGGCACGCCTCGAACGCGTTTAGGTAAGGCAAAAACATCGGCCGCGTCGCCTGACTCCCGGAAAAACCGCCCGCCGCGTCCCCATCCGGCTCTCGGAGAGGGGGTCCGCTGTGTCCGCTTGCGGCACTGGGCGCGGCGCGCTGCCGCACCCCTCATGCCGCCGGCAGGGCGTGGTCACCGCGACTCCTTGGTGCGTCCAAGTCGCCATGAGCGTGACCGCGAGTCGTTCATAAGAGTTGACTTATATAAGCGGGTGTTGCCATACTCGCGACGTGCATGCGTTCGACGTTCTCGGCGACCCGGTCCGGCGCCGGATCCTGGAGCTGCTCGCCGGCGGCGAGCTGAGCTCCGGCGAGGTCACCACCGTCATCAGGCGCGAGTACGGGATCTCCCAGCCGGCCGTCTCCCAGCACCTGCGGGTGCTGCGTGACAGCGGGTTCACCACCGTGCGGGCCGAGGGGACGCGCCGTCTCTACGCCGTCGATCCCACCCCGCTCCGGGAGGTCGACGTGTGGCTGGAGCGCTTCCGCGGCTTCTGGGAGAACCGGCTCGACGCGCTGGCCACCGAGCTGGCGCGCGGCAGACGCCGCCGCCGCGACCCCGACCCGCCGGCCACGCCGCCGGCGCCGACGAGAGACGAGCAGACATGATCGACATCATCGACGCGATCAAGCGGGCCCGCCGCGAGGTGGGCGAGAACGGCGAGACCAAGACCGTGGTGATCAGCCGGCGCTACGACGCGGCCGTGGAGGACGTGTGGGACGCCTGCACCGCCCCCGAACGCATCAGCCGGTGGTTCCTCCCGGTCAGCGGCGACTTCCGCGTCGGCGGCCACTACCAGCTCGAGGGCAACGCCGGCGGCGAGATCCTGCGCTGCGAGCCGCCCAGCCTGCTGAAGGTCACCTGGGTGATGGGCGACGCCCCCGGCCTGTCGGAGGTCGAGGTGCGCCTGACGCCGGAGGGCGAGGAGAGCACGCTGTTCGAGCTGCGTCACGTGGCGACGGCGCCGCCGGAGATGTGGTCCAGGTACGGGCCGGGCGCGGTGGGCATCGGCTGGGACCTCACCGTGCTCGGCCTCGGCCTGCACCTGGCCGGCGGCTCGATCGACGACCCCGGTGCCTGGCAGGCGAGCGAGGAGGCCCGCCGCTTCATGACCGCCAGCGGGGAGGCGTGGGGCGAGGCGCACCGGGAGGCGGGCGAGTCCCCCGAGACCGTGGCGGCCATGGTCGGGAACACCCTCGGCTTCTACCTCCCGGCCTGACCCGGTGCGGGGCGGCCACGGCCCGGCGAGCGGGCCGTCCAGGCGGCCGAGCTGGCCTGGGTGCGAGGGGTGCTGGAACGGCTGGAGA